>NZ_LWEZ01001228.1:0-7001 GCF_001634945.1 Alcanivorax sp. HI0044 | reverse complement strand
ACGGTGTAGCCACTGTAGATATGGGAGTCCACCCGCACGCCGTTGCCGCCAGGCGCATGGAAGTAGGATATTTTCCCCGGGCAAGGAGTGAAGCGGACTGGATCTTCCGCGTTCACGCGTACTTCGATGGCATGGCCCTGGAACTGCACGTCGGCTTGCTGCAGCGCCAGCCCTTCACCGCCGGCAATGCGCAGCTGCTCCTTGACGATATCCACCCCGGTGACCATTTCGGTCACCGGATGCTCTACCTGAACCCGGGTGTTCATCTCGATGAAGTAGAAGCGCTCGTCTTCATAGAGGAATTCGAACGTGCCGGCGCCCCGGTAGTTGATGGTTTTGCAGGCATCCACGCAGCGCTGGGCCACTTCGTCTTTCAGGTGCTGCGGGATGTCGGGGGCCGGGGCTTCTTCCACCACTTTCTGATGGCGGCGTTGCAGTGAGCAATCGCGGTCACCCAGATGAATGGCATGGCCAGCCCCGTCAGCCAGCACCTGCACTTCCACATGCCGCGGTTTCTGCAGGAATTTTTCCATGTAGACGGTGGCATCGCCGAAAGCATTCTTGGCTTCGGAGCGGGTCAGGGTGATGGCGTTGAGCAGATGTTTGGCTTCATCGACTACGCGCATGCCACGGCCACCACCGCCGGCGGCGGCTTTGATTATCACCGGATAACCAATCTGTTTGGCCATCGCCAGTGAGGCATCGTCATCGTCACCGATGGGGCCGTCAGACCCGGGTACGGTGGGGACGCCGGCTTCTTTCATGGCCTCGATGGCCGCAACCTTGTTGCCCATCAGGCGGATGGTGTCTGCTTTGGGGCCGATAAAGGTGAAGCCGGAGCGCTCCACACTTTCGGCAAAATCCGCATTTTCCGCCAGGAAACCATAACCGGGGTGAATGCCATCGGCATCGGTGACTTCCGCTGCGCTGATCAGGGCAGGAATATTGAGGTATGAATCGGTGGACGACGCGGGGCCAATACACACCGCCTCGTCGGCCAGACGCACGTGCATCAGGTCCCGGTCCGGTTTGGAGTAAACCGCTACGGTGCGAATGCCCAGTTCTTTACAAGCGCGAAGAATACGCAGAGCAATCTCGCCGCGGTTGGCAATGACTACCTTTTCCAGCATGGGAGGCCTCCGTTAAACGATGGAGAACAGAGGCTGGTCGAATTCAACCGGCTCGCCGTCTTCTACCAGAATGGCATCCAGCGTGCCGGACTTGTCGGCCTCGATCTGGTTCATCATCTTCATGGCTTCCACGATGCACAGCACATCGCCGGCCTGGACTTTTTGGCCCACTTCGGCAAAGGACGCCGCACCCGGCGACGGGGAGCGATAGAAGGTGCCGACCATGGGGGAGCGTACCAGATGGCCGCTGGGGGTGTTGTCCGCTGCAGCCGGTGCGTCGGCGGCAGGTGCTGGAGCTGCTGCTGGTGCAGGCGCCGCTGCTGCCGCTTGCGGCGCGGCATAATAGTGGGCTGGCGCTGCAGGGTGACGAGAGCCGCGGCTGATGCGTACAGACTCTTCCCCTTCACAGATCTCCAGCTCTTCAATGCCGGATTCTTCGAGCAGCTCAATCAGTTTCTTGATTTTACGAATATCCATGTTCAGTCATCCAGTTGTTCGAGAGCAGCGGTTAGCGCCAACGCATACCCGGTGGCGCCCAGGCCGCAGATAACGCCCTTGGCAATATCGGAAAAATAGGAGTGGTGGCGAAAGGCTTCCCGGGCATGCACGTTGGACAGGTGCACTTCAATAAAGGGAATGTTCACCGCCAACAAGGCGTCACGCAGTGCCACGCTGGTATGGGTGAACGCCGCCGGGTTGATAATGATGAAGTCGATTCCCTCGGTGCGGGCATCGTGTACGCGCTCGACCAGCTCGTATTCCGCGTTGCTTTGCAGATGCTGCAGGTGATGGCCGGCCGTGCTGGCCTGTTCCTGCAGTTGCTGGTTGATGTCCGCCAGGGTGGCATGGCCATACTTGTCCGGCTCGCGGGTGCCAAGCAGGTTCAGGTTTGGGCCATGTAAGACCAGAATGGAAGCCAAAACGGGTCCCCTTGCGAATTTGTCGTTATTTGCAGTGATCGTGCTGGAAAAATCCGGATTAGTCCGGGCTTTCTTGCACAAATGCAATATTAGGGGCAAACCATGACAGAAAAAAGGGCTTTACAACATTCGTTACAAGTTACCGGAAGATTGCGTGATATCGGTACCATTTCATGGGGGTTGTATAGGCGGTATGCCTTGGGCTATATAACGAGGCGGCTGAGAGAGCCTGCTTGCTAGCAAGCTCCCTCAGCCTATTGTGATGGGTAAAGGTGGCTGGATAGGGGGGCGCGTTACAACGTCGGCATGACCCGCTTGTTCAAATGCTCAATGAAGCGTTCCGGACCCATCTCGCCCAGCACCCGGGAGTCGGGGATTTCGGCGCTGGCGGGAGTGAAGAAGACCAGGGCAGGCAGGCCGAGGATATTGTATTGCTCCATGATCGCCTGGCTGTCGGCATTGATCTCGGTAATGTCCACCCGGTACAGGTCGAAGCCGCCCATGGCGTTGAGTACATCGGGGTGGCTAAGGGTGGTTTCTTCCAGCACCTTGCAGGCCACACACCATTCAGCGAAGAAGTCCACCAGCACCGGTTTACCGGCCTGGCGGGATGCGGACAGTGCCTGCTCCAGCGAGGTCTTGCCAACGATGGTTTGCCAGGGGCCGTGGTCGTTCGCGGTTGCCGCATTGCTGGAGGCCGCACTGCCTGCCACCGGGGTTGCTGGCTGGGTCATGTGTGCCAGCGGCTGTAGTGGATCCTTGCCGCCGCTTAACGCCCCGACAATCATTACCGCGCCATATAGGGCCAGCACCAGGGCCAGGCCGCGCTTGAGGCGGGCAAGGCCTTCCCCGGCCGGCTCCAGTGCCCCGAGCTGCACGCCATAGACGGCCAGCAACAGGCCGTAGAGGCCCAGGGTGATAGTGTCACTGATGATGCGGTCCAACAGCCAGATGGCCACGCCCAGCATGACCACGCCGAAGAACCGTTTGATCTCTTCCATCCACATGCCGGCACGGGGCAGCAGGCTGCCGCCGCCGGTGCCGAAGATGATCAGCGGCAGGCCCATACCGATGGACAGGGCAAACAGGGAGGCGGCACCGGTGGCCGCATCACCGCTGGCGGCCACGTAGATCAGGGCGCCGGCCAGGATGGGGGTGACGCAGGGGGAGACCACCAGGGCCGAGATTGTCCCCATGATGGCGGCGCCGATCAGGCTGCCGCGGGCTTCCTGCCCCGGTTGCTGAAGCTTGTTGCGCAGCGCGGCCGGCAGCTGGAGTTCATATAGCCCGAACATGGACAGGGCCAACACCACAAAGACCACTACGGAGGTGAGGATCGCCGCCGGTTGCTGGAGCAAGAACTGCAGGTTGAGCCCGGCGCCGAACATTGCCACCAGCAGGCCGGCCAGCGTATAGGGGACCGCCATGCCCAGCACATAGCTGACACTCAGGGTGAAGCCGCGGGCGGCACTGGGCTCTTTCTCTCCGGCAATGATGCCGGACAGGATCGGTACCATGGGAAAAACGCACGGGGTAAAGGCCAAGAGCAGGCCGCCCACAAAAAACAGGCCGATGATCAGGCCAAGGGGCTGGTCTTTCATCCACTGATTGAAGGCGTTGGCATCTTCGGACTGCAGCGTGTCGAGGAAGCCTGGGCCAGCGCTGGAGTCAGACGCCGCTGCTGGCGGAGCGGCCACCGGCTTTTTTGTCGGTTGGGGGTTGGCGAACTCGATGATTTTTTTGGTGGGCGGGTAGCACAGGGTGTCTTCAATGCAGCCCTGGTAGCGCACTTCCAGTTCCGTATCCACCAGCGGCACGCTATTGAGGGGAAGTGCCAGATCCAGGCGGTGGAAGTACACCTGGACGTCGCCGAAGATTTCGTCGGTTTTGGCTTTGCCGGCGGGGAGCGTCAGTTCAGCAAAATCGTTGATCACATTGCCGTTGGTGTCGCGCAGTGTGAATCCAAAGCGGTGCTGATAAAGATACACCTCGTCGATCAGCTCGAAATTCAGCAGCAGTTGCTGGTTATCCCAGTCCGCATCGGCCACCAACTGGATGGCTTCATCCACGGTAGGCAGGCGCTCTTCTTCGCCGAACAGGTTGTTGGCACTGGCCCAGGACAGTGGGGCCAGTAAAACGATGGCGACCAGGAAACGCTGCCAGCACTGCTTCATTCGATACTCCTCTCCGGTGCCGTATGCGCCAGATTGCGTGACGCTTGGATGTAAAAACAGGCACTTAGTTTCATTCGGTAACTTTAAGGCTATGTTAACCGGCGCGGGATCAGCGCTGGTGTGGAGCGCTTTTTGCCTGTCACTTTCAGGGTGAATCGCTGGCTCGAAAGCGCTGCCCTCTGGCAACGGAGCTACTGCGATCCTGTTCGCTGGCGCAGTTTAACCAAAAAGCCCATGGCTGTAGACCAGCAGTGGCGTCACTGATGTGGATAGAGTTTGCGTGTTTGCCGGGCAGGGCCAAGGGGGCGGGGTATCAATGGCAGGATTGAGAGCGTGGATGGCGTGGCGGTTGTGGATTGTAGGTGGTGTTTTGTCGCTCTATGGTGGAACCTTGCCAATATGAGGGACAGTCGCGAACCCGCCCGGAAGGTAATTGCCTGCAGCTTGAGCGGGTGGTGGGCTATAGTGGTGAGCGGAGTTGCGGCTTGAAGGATCCTGGGAGTGGTCATGAGTAACGATAAGTTTAGTGAAAAGATGGGGGACGCCATGCTGGACCCTCGTAATAATCGAATCTGGAAAGGTTTGTTCTGGTTGCTTGGTTTGCTGTTGTTGGTTGAGGTGCTGCTGGGCTGGTACTGGAGCCAGGAGCCCGAGTTGCGTGAGGTAACGGCGAAAGAGGATGCCGTGCGGGGGGAAACTACCGCGCGGGAACTGATTTTTGTTGCCGATACCCTGCTGTCCAAGCCCGGTGGTTACCTCAGTAATGATGTGCTTCCGCACCGTCTGTGGCTGGATAACATGCCTGCCTGGGAATATGGCGTATTGGTGCAGGTGCGCGATTTCAGCCGGGTATTACGCCGGGACATGAGCCGCTCCCAATCGCAAAGCCAGGAAGATAAAGACCTGGCTATTGCCGAACCGCAGTTCAATTTCGATGCGCAAAGCTGGGCCATGCCGGCCACGGAAAGCGAATACCGCCGGGGCATCAAGGCATTGCAGCGTTATGTGGATCGGCTGACGGATGCCAATGAGAACGACGGCAAGTTCTACGCCCGGGCCGATAACCTGAACTATTGGCTGAACGAGGTGCAGAACCGGTTGGGATCCCTGAGCCTGAAGCTGAGCCAAAGCGTTGGGCGCAGCCAGCTGAACGTAGACAAGGATGGCACCATTGTGGCGGCCAAGCCGGAGAGCGACGAAGACTTCGTCAAAACCCCCTGGCTGAAAATTGATGATGCCTTCTACGAAGCCCGTGGTGCCACCTGGGCCCTGACCCAGCTGATGCGTGCTGCTGAGGTGGATTTTGCGGATGTGCTTCGCAAGAAGAACGCCACCATCAGTTTCCGGCAGATGGTTCGTGAGCTTGAAGCGACCCAGGAAACGGTGTGGAGCCCCTTGATTCTGAACGGCGACGGTTTTGGTATGCTGGCAAACCATTCCCTGGTCATGGCCAATTATGTGTCACGGGCCAATGCCGCGCTGATTGACTTGCGGAAATTGCTGCAGGAAGGGTGATAAAGGCAATTAATAGTTAACAGTGAATAATTAATAGCTGCGCGCCTAGCGCCAGTGATTTCTTGAAGCTAAGAGGCCGCGCCCAACCTTTGGACGCGGCCTCTTGCGTTTAAGGCAAAACAGACGGGTTTCGCGACGTTATTAACTCTTAATTATTCATTATTAATTCTGCTCACGCCGCGTTCTTCTCCTTCGGGGCCGGCAGGCTTTTACGCCATTCTTCGATCAACGCGCTGTTGTCGTCATCCCATGGATGGAAGCCGGGTTTCAGGTAGCTGAACCAGGCAGGGATGATGCTGCTGATCACGCCTCTGTAGCCAAACCCTTTCCACAGCCCTTTGGCCAGGGTGAGGGGTTTACGGTGCATATTGTCGCGCTTGAGCATCTGCCAGGTGAAGTAGCTGGAGAAGCCGATCAGGTAGGCGGTGCTGGAAAGGAACAGGCGCTGGCGCTCCAGGTAGTTGCCGTTCACGTCCTTGTACAGGTCGTAGGCTACGGCCTTGTGCTCGGTTTCCTCAATGGCGTGCCAGACCCACAGATCGCGCACCGCCGGGTCCATCTTTTTCATCAGGTCCGGGCGACGCAGAATGGCGTCGGCCAGAATGGCAGTGAAGTGCTCCAGGCCGGCAGTCGCCGCCAGCTGCTGGCGTTTGCTCATGTACTTGCGGGCACCGGCCAGCAACTTGTTGGTGACCCCCAGGGCGTGCGCAACAATGTCGTCATATTTGCCGTCGGCAATCAGATCATTGAAGGCCTGGTGTTCCAGGGAATGCATGGCTTCCTGGCCAATAAAGCCGGAAATATCCTTTTGACGATCCTTGTCCGCCACCTGGTCGCGCAGGGCGCGCACAGAATCTACGAAGAAACGCTCGCCGTCCGGGAAGGTCAGCGACAGGATATTCAGCAGATGGGTCAGCACAGGGTCGTTATCAAACCAGTAATCATCATGTTTGATGCCATCGAAGGAAAACCCCATGCGGCGGGGTACGATGGGCACAACCGGTGCCTTATGTTTTTTTGTCAGCGGCAATTTCATGTTGGCTCCTGGCGCAAATGCCATTGGTGACATTGTTCAATGACAACTACTATGCAGGCAGAGATAACCAAGTTCTTGTCGTGGAGGGCCAACAAATGGTGAGTTCGGGCCGCACCTGGGGAAATGCCGGGGTGCCGGGCATCTATGTGGTGCTGTTGTACGACCTGTTGGTGGCCTTGAAGCTGGANGCGCCGACTCTGCTGGTGGGGTTGGGGGTGAGTCGGGA
>NZ_LWEZ01001227.1:0-751 GCF_001634945.1 Alcanivorax sp. HI0044 | reverse complement strand
GGATAACAGCGTGCTGAAGCTGGCATCAATCGCATTTTCAGAAGGAAAGGATGATCAACTTTATCGCCAGCAATGGTTTTCGTTGTTTCTGGTTGGCCTGGTTTCCCTCTTTGTGGCGATTAATGCAGTAGCAGTTGTCTGGCTTGTCCCTTTTTTTTCCGAGGGTAAGCGCTGGGTATTATCGTACATGCTGGCCGCAATTGTGCCTTTCAGCTTATTGTTTCTCCAGACCCGCTTTTTGATAGCGGCCAGGAAAAGCTCCCTGGGGATATTTTTCTCTACATCTGCTCCGTTTATCGGCTTTATCCTGCTGATTTTTCTGTTCCCCGTTGAAAATGCAGCGACTGCAGCTGCGGCATTTCTTGCTGTATGTCTGGTTTCCCTGTCCCTGGCGCTGGGGGTATTTCCCCCGGGTAACAGACCGGGCTTTCCTGCCAAAGCAGAT
The DNA here is from genome assembly GCF_001634945.1 of Alcanivorax sp. HI0044. Classification (NCBI taxonomy): domain Bacteria; kingdom Pseudomonadati; phylum Pseudomonadota; class Gammaproteobacteria; order Oceanospirillales; family Alcanivoracaceae; genus Alcanivorax; species Alcanivorax sp. HI0044. The sequence continues at coordinate 306 of NZ_LWEZ01001227.1, read as the reverse complement.
CGACGGGAAATGTTGTTGATGAGCCGGCATTTTTGGCTGGCTGCGGTATTTTCTGAAATGATTATCTGGGTCAGCCAGATTCTGGCCGTTATATGGTGCAGCCCTGATGAGCTGGCATGGCTGGCCTTGGGGCAACGAATCGCCTCCATAGTGAGCTTGCCGTTGATTGCGGTAAAGAGCGTGATCTCCCCTCAGCTTGCCAGCGCAATGAGCCAGAGAGATTTCGGAGGGCTTGCAAGAGGATTGCGCGAAAGCTCGTTGATAGGCCTTGTTATTGCTGCCCCACTGTTTGTATTTATTGTGGCC
>NZ_LWEZ01001226.1:0-5304 GCF_001634945.1 Alcanivorax sp. HI0044 | reverse complement strand
TTTTCGGCACAAACCCACGAATCACGTCACAAACCGCCATTTCATAGCCGATTACCTACCGCCATCTGCCTGCCGCCCAGCGCCATCATTTCCAGCTGCAGGCAGGCATGATCCGCCAACACACGGCGCGCAGCGGGGCTACTGTCGAGCATGGAAATGCCGGCGCCGAACATGATCGCAATGGCCGCTTGCGCCTCCTGTTCTGCCGGCACCTGGACCCGCCCCTGGCTGGCGACCGCCTGACGCACGTCTTCGGCCAGCTCGTCCACCAGCAACTGTAATTCGCGCTGAATTCTCAACCGGTAGCGATCATGGCTACCCAGACGCTGCTGCACCAACAAGCGAAAATCATTGCCGTTCTCAGCAATATAACGGGTAAACCGCCCGACCAGCTCCTGCACCGCCTGGGCCGCACCGATTTCGATCATGCTGCGCCGCTCGTACTCCATGGCAGAGCGCAACCGAAAGCAACAGGAGTCAATCAACGCCAACCCCAGCGCCTCCATATCCGGAAAATGGTTATACAGGGAGGTGGCAGCCAGGCTGGATTCCCGGGCCACTTCACGCAGCCCCAGGCTGTCCAGACCACGCCCGCCCGCCATCAAATTTCGTGCGGATTCCAGAATCCGCTCCCGGGTTTGCCGTTTCTGGCGCTGTCGCGCTGTTTCAGCCATAACAGTATCACTAACGAATGTTAGTTAAATAATCCCATAAACGACGGCCACGGCGCAACAACGCAGCGGTTACAAAACAATCTTTGACAAACACTTGTTAGCTGGAAGAGAATTCACCTTACAGATGTAAGGCCGAAGACTTGGCACACGGCCTGATCACGGCGCATGATCAGACATGCGCTACAACACAACCTGCCTGCCCGAGCAGGCAGCAAGGAAGCACAAGGGGAAAGCAATGAACTATTTCGTTACCGGTGCCACCGGGTTTATCGGCCGATTTCTGGTTGGCCGTCTGCTGAAACGCGACGATACCCGCGTTTTTGCCCTGGTCCGCTGTGGCTCCGAGTACAAGCTGGATGCCCTGCGCAGCCGGCTTGGCGTGGATGCCGACCGTCTGGTGGCCATCCATGGCGACATCAACGAAAAACTGCTGGGCGTGAGCAAGCGTGACCAGGATGACCTGAACGGGCAAATCGATCATTTTTTCCATCTGGCCGCCATTTATGACCTGACCGCCGATGAAAACACCCAGCGCTACACCAATATCGAAGGCACGCGGCAAACGCTGAAACTGGCTGAAAAAATTCAGGCCGGCCGTTTTCACCATGTCTCCTCCATCGCGGCTGCCGGCCTTTACGACGGCACCTTTACCGAAGACATGTTCGAGGAAGCCACCGGACTTGATGACGCCTACCTGCTGACCAAGCACGAATCCGAAGCACTGGTACGCCAGGAAAGCAAAATCCCCTGGCGCATCTACCGCCCTGCCATGGTCGTCGGCCATTCTGAAACCGGGGCCATGGACAAGGTGGACGGCCCCTATTACCTGTTCAAGTTCATCCAGAAGCTGAAAGACGTATTGCCCAACTGGATACCTCTGATCGGCGTGGAAGGCGGCCACTTCAACGTGGTGCCGGTGGATTTCGTGGCGGACGCCCTGGACCACATTGCCCACCAGGCTGACCACGATGGCCAATGCTTCCACCTGACCGCAGACCGCAGCTACAGCCTGGGCGAGATCATGGACATCATCGCCGGCGCCGCCCAGGCCCCGCGGGTGGCCTTGAAGCTGGAAAACCGCCTGTTCGATGTGGTCCCGGGCTTTGTTCGCAAGGGCGTCAGCGCCCTGACCCCCAACCTGCTGCTCAATGCCGCACTGGACAACCTGGACATCCCGCCCTCGGCCATGAAGTTCCTCACCTTCCCCACCGAGTACGATAACAGCCGCGCCAAAGCGGCTCTGGAAGGCACTGGCATCGCGGCACCGGAGCTGGAAAGCTATATCCAGCAACTGTGGGATTTCTGGGAAAACCATCTGGACCCGGACCGCGGCGAGCGCAAGGATGAACTGCAACCGCTGCCCACCCTGCCCGAACGGGTGGAAGGCAAGGTAGTAATGGTTACCGGCGCCACGTCCGGTATCGGCAAGGCCAGCGCGCTGAAGCTGGCTCGCGCCGGCGCCACCGTGCTGGTGATTGCCCGCACCGCCGAAAAACTGGAAGAAACCCTGCATGAAATCGACCAGCTGGGCGGCACCGCACAGGCTTACAGCTGTGATGTGTCCGACCTGACCGACGTGGACAATTTAATCCAGCAGGTCCTCGCCGATCATGGCCATGTGGATATTCTGGTGAACAACGCCGGGCGTTCCATTCGCCGTTCCGTGGTCCATGCGTTTGACCGTTTCCACGATTACGAACGCACCATGCAGCTCAATTACTTCGGCGCCCTGCGACTGATCATGCAACTGATGCCCAGCATGATCGAAAACGGCGGCGGCCATGTGATTAACATTTCCAGCATCGGCGTGCTCACCAATGCACCCCGCTTTTCCGCCTATGTGGCCTCCAAAGCGGCACTGGATGCTTTCACCCGCTGCGCCTCCAGCGAGCTGGCCCACGAGGGGATCCGCTTTACCACTATCAACATGCCGCTGGTGCGCACACCGATGATCGCGCCCACCAAGATCTACAATCACGTGCCGACCATCAGCCCCACCCAGGCAGCGGACATGATCTGCGACGCCATTGTGCGCCAGCCAAAACGCATCGCCACCAACCTGGGCGTCATGGGGCAGGTGATGCACTTCATCACCCCCCGGGTCACCGAAACCATCATGAACACCGGCTACAAGTTGTTCTCGGATTCCTCTGCCGCCCTGGGAGACAAGGAGGGCACACCGAAGAAGATCCGCCGCGAACAGGCCGCTTTCTCGCGGCTGTTCAAAGGGATTCATTGGTAATTTGACGCCTGACGCCTGACGCTTGACGCCTGACGCCTGACGCCTGACGCCTGACGCCAAAAATTAAAGCCTAAGGAAAAATCGGCTCAAGCCGGTTTTCGTTTAATTTTTTCTCGTTATGCGTCCAGCGTCAGGCATCCAGCCTCCCATAAAAAAAGGCCCCGTTTCCGAGGCCTAATTGTTTCCGGAGACAACCGGAAGCATACGCAGCGGGATCAGATCCCGCAGTCATAGTGCCGCCGACCGCACCGCCCCGCCTTGACGTAAATCAGGTTTTTTTCTGTATTGCACAACCTGTATTGCACAACCGCATCCCCTGACGATCGCCAGACATTACCCAGCGCTTTGCGGATTGCCCGCCTGGGCCGCCAGCACCGGCGCCAGTGACGGAGGCGAGTACGCCGGGCCTTTCAACACCTTTCCTCGCTCATCCTTCACCGGCTTGCCATCAGCCCCCAACTTGCTCATGTTGCTGCGATGCACCTCCTCGCAGCAGGCGTTCAGGTCAATACCAAAAGTGTGCCCGGCGCCGTAGGTGACATAGTTGATATCGGTAAGCGCATCCGCCACTTCCACCAGGTCAACCTGAAACCGATCCAACGCCTCCAACTGCTCACGGGCCTGGGCCAATGTGGAGAGAAACGCCTGCTGGGCATCACTGGCATTCTGACACGTCGCTTCGGCCAGCTCGTGGAATTCCTCCAGCAACAAGGCCAGACGCAGGCGCACGGTCGCATCGTCCGGCACCACTGGCCGAGGCTCCACGGGCAACGAAAATGCCCGATGAAACTCCCCAACCTTATGAAAGTTGCTAACCTCAGACTTCATCGGCATGAATCTCTTCCAGAAAAGCCAGTATTTCCCGGTTCACTTCAGCCGCCTGCTCCATCTGGATCCAGTGGCCGCATTGATCCAGCATCACGGTACGCAGGTCCGGAATGTAATCCGGCATGCGCTGCAGCGCTTTCTGGCCAAACATGATCACCGGGTCCTGCAGGCCACCGATAAACAGGGTCGGCATCACGATCTGCCAGTCAGTGTCATCACGGCTTTCTTCCCAGGAAGCATCCATGGACCGGTACCAGTTGATCGGGCCAGTGAAACCGCTGTGCTCAAAACGCTCCACGTAATAAGCCAGGTCCTCTTCGCGCATCCAGCGGGGCTGGGTCGCCGGAACCGGCATGGACTGAAGGAAGCCGGTATCATCCGGGCCGACCTTGAAATCCGCGATCCCGTCGGCGGAAAGACCATGAAAAATACATCGCAAGCTGTACGACACGTCAGCCTCAAGCTCTTGCTCAGGCAGGGCCGCTTGCTGGAAGTACAGCATGTAGAAAAAACGGTCCTCGAACAGCTTGCGCATGGCGGTAGTAGGCGGCTCGGGCGCCGGGCCACCATAGGGAACAGACATACCGATCACCGCTCTGATTGCTTTGGGATATCGGCGTGCTACCTGCCAGGCCAGGCCACAGCCCCAGTCATGCCCCATCAGGATGGCGCTGTCATAGCCCAGCGCCTGAATCAGGGCCATCACATCCTCAACCAGCACACTCTGCCGGTAGGCATCGGCCTCTTTGGGACCACCGGTAAAGCCGTAACCGCGCAAATCCGGCGCCACCGCGTAATAACCGGACTGGGCCAGCACCGGCAGCTGGTACCGCCACGAAGCCCAGCATTCAGGGAAACCGTGCAAACACAGCACCAGGGGCGCACCGGCCTCGCCAGCCTCCGCTACAAAAAAATCCAGCCCATTGGCAGGAATCTGTCGCTCTCGCGTAAACGCCATACTCATATCCTAATTCAAGGCCGGGTAACAAACAGTCAGACGGCTACTTACCCGGCACCACTAAAATGCTATTGTTGGCATAAGGCACATGCCTGAATTTGACAGCAAGCACTGCCGCTGACAAGCACAGGCCGGCGCCCCGCGCCTAGTGATACTGCGGCAGGCCGAGAGAAACACAAAGGAACAACCCGTACAGCCACACCAGGGACGTAACTGTGAGCACGCCAAAGGGCCCCGAACAATCCAGCCCCCCCCAACGCACCCGCCTCGGCGAGTGGCTGGCGCCCTATATCCCGGCCTATTTCCCGGTGGCCTGGAAGCTGGGCCTGTCCATTTCCCTGCTGATTCTCTGCGGCATGACTATCCTCGGCACCCTGCTACTCAACAATCAGCTCAGCCGCATGCGCGACCAGGCAGACAGCTTTGGCACGGCCATCGCCCAGCAACTGGCCAACACCGCCCGCGAACCATTACTGGCGGACGACACCTTCTTTCTCAAGGTACAACTCAACAACCTGGCCCGCAGCGACAGCGTTCGCGGCGCCGCCCTGTTCGGTCGCGACGGCAACCTGATCGACAAGGCCGGCATTCTGCCGCTGGCC
>NZ_LWEZ01001225.1:0-6343 GCF_001634945.1 Alcanivorax sp. HI0044 | reverse complement strand
GGAAAGCCAGCCGATCATTCCCTTGCCGCGCCGTGAGCCTAATGGGGTCCCCCTCCAGCCCATGGCTGCCGACAGCGCCCTGCCACTCCCCTTGCACTTGGTAGCCCTGCCATTGCCCGCGCAGCACCAGATCACCGGCCCACTGCCAATCAACTTGACTCGCGCCTTCGGCCGCCGCCAGCTGCCACCGAACCTGGCTGGAACCGGTTTTTATATTCAAACCGTCGTAGCCCAACCGCAGCGGCAGATCGGTCCGGCCGGAACGGGCCATGGGTATCTGCAGTGGCTCCTGCCACTGCGCGGTGAGATTTTGCGGCAAGCTCAGCGACGCCGGCTCAAGCACCAGCACACGATCCTGCCAATGAAAGTCCACCTGACCGCCCAGGCTGTCGCCCTGCAACCGCAACGTCCCCCGGCCCTGTTCAAGCCCTGCCGGGATTGTTACCTCGCTGTCGCTGTGAGCCTGCAATGTCACCTTGCCCGGCGGGCCTGCCAATTGCAGCGCGGCACTGGCCTGAACCAATGCTACGCCGCTGCCCGCCACAGCGAGGGGCTCTGCGGCGGTCAGTTGCCAGTCATTGTTCAGCGCCAATGGTTGTGCCAGATCCGCCTGCAACTGCCAATCGGCTCCCTGAAAATGGGCTTGCGCGGTCAGGTCCGCCCGTTGCGATTGCGTGGCCGGTCCCGCCGAGAGCATATCCAGCCGTATCTCCCCGTCTGGCTCTCCTTGCCAGCTCCCCTCGCCATGCAGTTGCCACTGGCCCTGCCAATCCGGCAATACCGTGCTCAGCGCCCCTTCACTATTGATCATCCAGTGCCCCCGGGCTCGCTGATATTGTGCCTGGAGCGCCGCCTGCGGCGCAGACGCTTGCAGCTGCCAGTGCTGCTCCTGTTGATGAAGCTGCATCGCCATGACGGGAAGGGGGCTATCAATCAATCCTGACAGGTCCAGTTCGGCGACCTGCAGATCAAAGGGCGGGGTCCAGGGAAGCCCGTCGGGGAAGCTCTCACTGGATGACTCCGGGGCGTTCCCGGCTCTGCAATCGTAGACGGCAAGCACCCGCTGCTTGATCTTGAGCGGCCAGACGTCCTCGAGCGTCAGGTCCGTGCCACGGGCGGCCACACAGTTGTCGCGTATCAGGCGCCACTGACCCAGTGTCAGGCCTTGCTGCCAACCCGGTTCACTGACGCGCACGCCTGCACCATAGGCCCACCCCACCGCCACCAGAATCAGTAGCAGCATGGTGGCCAGCAGTAACAGCAAGCCATATGCCCAGCGGCGAAGCATGCGTGGGGAGAATCGAGCCATAAACGTTAGAGGGCCGGCAGCGTCAATGGTTCGATAGTGAGACGTGAGGACGGCTTTGGGAAGGGCGGGATTCAGTCTGTGGCCGGTTCTGCCTGCGAGGCCATGACGTGTTGATGGAGCAACAGGGCCATGGCCGCCACGCGGCTGACGGCATCCACCGACAGGGTGGCGCCGGTAATGCCATCCACCTCACGGGACAGGCTCAGGTCATCCTGCAGGGTCATCCCGACAAATTGCTGACGGAAAAATGCCTGGTGCACTTCGCCGCCTCGGGGTTCGCGGTATACCAACACGTTCAGGTGAGTAATGCCGGCCGCCCCCACCGCCACGGCCAGCGTCATTGGCATGTCCTTGCTTTTTTCGTCGATGATCCAGGTCGTCACGCCTCCCTGCTGCCAGTAACGCAATCGCAAGCCGCGATACCGGTGTCCCAGTGCCGTTTCTACCCGGTCACGCAGATCGCCACGTAACGGCAGCAGGGACATTCCCGGCAATGGCTCGCCATAGACCTGGGACAAAAAAGTATCCACCGTCATAAACTCGGTTTCGTCATAGCCGCTGATCGCCTGCGCCGGGGCGCTCATGACGCACCACAGCGCCACCATCAACAGGCCAACCCCACGCACCATCAATTCACCAACCGTTCCTTATCGAAGAAGGCTTCAATCAACCACTGGTTATAACCGCCCAGCCGCTCGCCTGCCAGGCGCGCCTGTGCTTCATGATAAATCGGGTGATGCTCCATGCTCTTGGGCATCAACACCTGGGCGGTCCAGGTGGCGCCACGAATCCAGCCATAGTTGAACTTCTGCCACCAGCCATACTTCATGTCGTACTGATCCCGAATACGCGGCGGCAGCTCTGCGGCAGTGATGATTTTCTGCCCCCAGAGTGGTGCGATCATCCAGATGGATTTGGCGTCAAACAGGTCTTCCTTCAATTGCATGGCATTGGGAGTCACCGTCAGCTGCGGGCTTTCCCACATGGCGCGGTTATAGTCCATGAACGCGTCCCAGTCGGTGGGCAAGGCGCTTTCCGGAATCCCGAACAACATGGCAAACAGTTTGGTTTCTTCGTAGAACTGGTTTTTCTCTTCCGGGGTCAGGTCATCTTCCAGTTTCTCGTACATGTGAACGATGGTTTCCCACAGTGTTGCATGCACCCAGATCATGGCGTTGATTTCGTTGGCCCGGTATTCGGAACCCCGATGGAAAGCACCGGCCTCTTCGGTCATTTCACCGTCAATTTCCTCATGGATATCCCGCACCTGGTTCGCCGAAGCCATCGCCTGGGGCATGCTGCCAAACACCATGCTGGAGATATGATAGAAAGTGCGGCGGGCCCGCCCCATGGGGTCATTACGCACTTGCGAGTGCTGATCAATACCTGCGGTTACCCAGGGATGAGCCACCTGCAGCAACAGTGCACGACCGGCACCAAAGGCGGGTGGCGCGCTCAAACCATCCAGTTTCCACATCATGGAATCCGGGCCAAAAAGCCCCTCCCGGGGATTGGGCATTGTGTTGTTATGGACCTTGGCCAGCTGTTTGCAGAAGTTGGCTTCATCAATCCACAGCGGCAACGGCGCGCTGCCATCTTCAGGCACCAACCGTTTCACCGCATCATCGCTGGCATAGTCATAGGCACCGTCAGGATTACCCGTTTCCTGGTCATCAGCGATGCCCTGATCACAGGGGTTGGTGAGAAACCCGGTTTCCGCTCGTACCAGTTCCAGATCCAGAGACGCGGCCTCGGATTTCATTTCCATATCTGCAGGCAAGCGATAGCCCCCCTGCACGGACATGTAATCCTGATAAGCAATGTTCCAGCCTTTTTCTTCGATAGAATCCGGAACGTACATGTTTTCCTGATAGATCACCGCATTGGCCGTAGCAGGCAGCCCGCGCACCCAATAGGACAAATCGCCGGCCTGGAGCTGGGCGTGCAGGTGCTCAGCCACCTTCTTGGCCTCCACCCCGCCCATCACATCCAGGGTTTCTTCTTGCGGCGCATAGACATTGCCGCTGATCACCGCCTTGGGGGCGCCCACCGGGTCATCCATCAACACGGCCAGCTGATAATTTTCCCCCAGCTGCTTGAAGTAAAAGTAGCTTTTGCTTTTTACACCCTCCGCACGGAGCACAAACCTGCCTTCCACCATCCATTCATTCAGTGTTTCCGGGGAGATGGGTACATAGTTCGATTCTTGCAGAGAAGAGCAGCCCTGCAGCGCAAGTAGCAGGACCACCAGCAGCTTTTTACCCTGTTCAAGCAGCAAGGAAATCATCATCATTCACCTGATTGTTGTTGGTATTCGGACTGCTTTTATGCGGTTTGTCGCAAGGCTTTCTTGTCAATCTTGCCCACGGAGGTAAGAGGAATAGCATCAATGAAGAACACCTCTCTGGGTACCTTGTAAGGCGACATATTGGCTTTGCAGAACGTGGACAACTCGGCTTTAAGGTCTGACTCGGACGCCTGATTGTCCGGCATGCGCTGGATATAGAGCTGCACCACATCATTGCCCGGTCGGTCATGATCCGGGCGGCCGACAACCGCGCACATGGCAACCCATGGCAGACTCTGAACCTTGCCCTCCACTTCCACGGAAAACACCTTGTAGCCACCGACAATCAGCATGTCTTTGCTGCGATCACAAACACGGATAAAACCCTCTTCATCCATCACACCGATGTCGCCGGTATGCATCCACGTCTGGCCATCCATCACCCGCAGCGCTTTCCGGGTCGCTTCCGGCATCGCCAGATACCCCTGCATCACCTGCGGGCCGGAAGCGATGATCTCCCCGGCTTCGCCCTGTGGCATGGGGCGTGTGCCGTCTTCAGCATCGACGATGCGCACATCCGTGCCCGGCAGCGGAATCCCCACGTGGGCTTCCTTGAAGTGTGACGCCGGATTCAGCGTGATCACCGGGCTGGTTTCAGTCATGCCGTACACTTCACAAAACTTGCCGGCACCGACCACACTTTCCAGTTTCTGCACCTCTTCTTTGGCAAACGGTGCGGCACCGGAAATAGCCATACGCAAGCCGCTGAAATCCAGTGATTTGAAGGTGTCGTTAGCGCACAGCATTTGGTACAACGCCGGCACCGCAGCCAGCACCGTCGGTGTGCGCTTGTGCATTTCACCAACAAAATGATCAATGTCCCGGGGATCCGGGATCAACAGGAAGGTGGACGCTGTACGCAGGGCATTGAACAACACGGCCGCCCCGCCGATATGAAACAGCGGGAACGCCGAGGCCACCGTTTCTTCACCGGTGCGGTAGCCGTAAAACACATTGGCCTGCAGGTTATTCATGAACAGATTGGATGAGCTAAGCCGGGCCCCTTTCGGCATACCAGTGGTGCCGCCGGTGTATTGCAGATACAGCACTTCATCCATGGCTACCTTTGTGTTGACCGGATCCGCGCTGGCCGGCAGGTGATCATGTAGCGACATCACATTCACACCGTCACGGGATTCCTCCACGCTTTCCCCCTGACCGGAGACCAGGTCCATGGGGCCGGACACAATCACGGTCTGCAGGCTTTCAACCTTGCCCAACACCGGTGGAATGGAGGTCTGCCAGAACGGCATCAGTGTCATCAGAATTTTCACTCTGGCATCGCTGGCCTGGTGAATAATTTCCGGCGGCGTCATTAAAGGCGAAATGCTGGTGCTCACCATGCCCAGACGCGCCGCCGCAATAAAAGCCACCACATACTGCGGGGTGTTTGGCATCTGCAGGCCCAGGACGTCGCCGGCCTTGACGCCTTGCGAGACAAACAACGCCGCCATGCGATCGGCCATCTCATCCAGTTGCCGATAGCTCATGGCCTGGCCCAGGAACACCAGGGCTTCACGATCCGGAAACTGCTCCGCATACCCCCGCACATAGTCAGACAGGGTCTTCTCGGGCAACTCTGGCAGGCTGTGCCAGTCATGGCCCATTGATTCGTAGGTAGACAGCCAGGGGCGGGTATCCGACTTCATAAAAAGCACCTTCAGTTATTGCTGTTATAGGCTTCAGGGTGGCGCTGCGCATCCGAGTAGGCCTTGCGGGCCAGTGGAATCAGTCGCCACTTTTTCGGTGTCAGGGCGTGCATGGCACGGTACGTGCCACACCACAGACGGAAAAGGCGTTCATCGCTGGTGGTCCAGGGGATCTGGAATTTTTCACGGAACGCAACGGGCAGTGTTGCGCGCAGATTGAATCGCATGAAGCGCCCCATCACGGCAAGGATCATGCGCCAGGCGGCATCGGGTATCTTGCTGTTTGGGGGCTTGGGAATTTCCAGATAATGTTCGGGGCGCATCAGATCCTGCACCACGTCTCCCCACTCCAGTTTGTCGCGAATCATGCCATGGAAGTAATCCCAGTATTCACTCTCCGTGGCGGGCAAGTCCTGGTCACGGATGCCCATCAGTTTTCCCAGTTGCCGCCATTCGGCAAACATCGCATGGCGCTGCCGGGTGGTAGGCGACGAGCCGAAGAACTCATGCATACGAATGGTGGCATCGTAGCCGGTGATGTGTACCCAGCTGTAGGCTTCCGGGTCCAGCGCGAAGTACTTATTTCCCTGCTTGTCGACCCCCTTGATGGAGCGATGCAGGTCATACAGTTTCACCCCCATCTCGATAGCACGCTGGGGCCGCGCATACACAATGGGCCAGAGCAATTCGGTAGACCGTTTGGCGCGGCCCCAGGGGTCGGTTTTATAGACCGAGTGTTCTCCCACGCCCGCATCGATAATCGGATGCGCCACCTGCAGCACAAAAGCCTGCGGCAGCATCAAGTGAAAACGCCAGGAACCGAAGTCCTGCCAGGTCAGGGAGTCAGGTCCCAACGGTTGAAGGTCCAGGTGTCGTTCTGTCTGTTCAGCGGTCTGTGTCATGGGGGAGCTCGATAACTGGCTATGAGACAAATACAAAAATACGTCTCACCCATGCCGAGAGGCAACCCATGCATACAGCTTTCACTGTTATGTTTAGGACAAAATGATCAATTACCCGTCACATTGGGTCAGGAGG
>NZ_LWEZ01001224.1:0-922 GCF_001634945.1 Alcanivorax sp. HI0044 | reverse complement strand
ATATGCCATGCAGCCAACTGTGGTAGTCGGTATACAGCGTTTCCACCGACAGGGATTCCTGCGTCACCCCGGACATGATCCCGCCCCCCAGCGTTGTTCTGTAAAGAATGAATGCTGAATACTATTTGAGAATGGATATCATTACAATAATGAGAATGAAACGCATAGTGTGACGCCTGCCCTGGTTTGCGTTTTTATCCGAGAAAAAATGTCACCATCGGTGGGCGTCATTCGTCTTCTATAGAGACAGGGAAAAAAATGCGCGATGCAGAAGGAGCTGAAGATGGCAGATAAAGGCATGGATGAGGCCCCGGGGCTGACCGTTCAGGTGAGTGAGGGAAAAGAACGTGGCGGGGCGGCCAAGAGTCATGAGCAATGGTTGACCGGGGCGGGGCTGAAAGCCACGTTGCCGCGGGTGCGGATTCTGCAGCACCTGAAAGCCGCCCACGATGAGCAGCGCCATCTGGGCGCTGAAGAAATCTATGCCCGCCTGTATCAGGCGGGGGAAAGAATCGGTATCTCAACCATTTACCGGGTGTTGCTGAATCTGGAGCAGGTGGGGTTGGTCACCCGTCATCAGTTTTCCCAGGGCGCGGTGAGCCGCTGTGTGTACGAGCTGTCATTCGGTGAACGCCATGATCATATGGTGTGCGTGGAAACGGAGCGGGTGATTGAATTCCGTGATCCGGTCATCGAGGCGCGGCAGGAGCAGATTGCCCAGGCCCACGGCTATGAGGTCGTTGGCCGGGAGCTGGTGATCCGGGTTCGCCGCATCACGTCGTAGCCGGCAGGGCGCGGCGCTTGTCAGACCAGCGGTCTGCCCGTGTCTTGTGCTTGCCCGGCTGGGTGGGTACAACCATACATAGACAGTATGGGAGGCACGGTGCGAGATACGATAGAAGACCGCCATGATCACAATAAC
>NZ_LWEZ01001223.1:0-8907 GCF_001634945.1 Alcanivorax sp. HI0044 | reverse complement strand
GGAGGAACAACCCGACCCAGTGGCGGCGTTGAAGAAGCAGGTTGGCGATGCGTCGCTGGCCTACAAGGCGGCGGTGAAAGCCGCCAAGCAGGCCGACGAAGAAGGAGCCGACAACGCGGCAGACTTGCACTTCGAAGTCGCTCGCCTGAAAGCCATCGCGGATCAGCTAAAGGCAGAGCTGCGCGATGCCAAGGCCGCAGCACCGCCCACGCCGAAAGCGGCGCCGGCAGCAACCGCCACCACTGACAGCCCAGCCGTGCCGGAAGAGCAGGCACCGCAATCATTGGCCGAAGTCGACCCGGAGCAGGCAGCCAAGCGCCAGAAACGACTCAAAATCCTGAAAACCGCCTACAACATGGCGCACAAGCAGTACAAGGAAGCCCACGCCGCCTACGAGCGGGCCGAGCGTAACGAGACTGCCAGCGCCGACGAACTCCAGGCCATGCAGGTGAAGATCGACAAGCTCAAAGCCAAGGCGGACAACGCCCGCGATGCACTGGATGCCCTGGTCGAAGAAGCCAAGGCCGACATTCGCGCCCACACCGGCAAGGATTTGAAAACCCTGAAGCTGGAAGCCGCCCGCGCAGAAAGTGCCCTGGCCGACAAGCAACAGGAGCTGGAACAACAACGCAGCAGCGCTTCGGAAGACACCCTGGAAGCCCTTAGCTCGGAACTCCAGGCCCTGGAAAGCGAAACCCAGATTGCCCGCAAGGCGCTCAAGCAGGCGGTAGAAGAACAAGGATTGGCAGAATGAATAGACGCTCGATGCTTGAGGCCAAACGCCTGACGCTGGCCCCATATTTCCGTAGGAGCGTCGCTCGAGACGCGAATCTGCGTCTCGCGTCGAGCGCCCGGCCTCAGGCTGCACACGGAGTGTCCCAATGAGCCTGATTACGTCCACCTCACCCCATGCCACGGTGAAAAACAACACCGGTGCCTTCATGCGCCAGGTGATCTACGCCACCCTGCCCGGCCTTGCCGTCCTCACCTGGCAGTTCGGCTGGGGTTCGGTGATCAATGTGCTGTGGTCGGTCATCGTTGCGCTGGTCAGCGAGGCGCTGTTCCTGAAAGCCCGTGGCCGCAACATCGCCTTCTACCTGAAAGACTACAGCGCAGTGGTCACCGCCGTTCTGCTCGGGCTCGCCCTGCCGCCCACCGCCCCCTGGTGGCTGACCCTGATCGGGGTGAGCTTTGCCATTATCGTGGCCAAGCAACTCTATGGTGGGCTGGGCATGAACCCCTTCAACCCGGCCATGGTCGGCTATGTGCTGCTGCTGATTTCCTTCCCGGTGGCCATGACCCAGTGGCTGGCGCCCGGTGAGCCACTATCGTTTATGCAAAGCTGGCAGCTGTTCACCGGGCAGCTTCCGGTGGATGGCCTTAGCGGCGCCACCCCCCTGGACACCTTCCGCACGGCCCACAGTGCCGGGGCCGCCAGTGAAGGCGAACTGGCCAGCCACAGCATTCTGCATGGCCAGTTTGCCGGGCTTGGCTGGGAATGGGTCAATCTGGCGTTTCTGCTGGGCGGCCTGTACCTGATCAGCCGCAAGATCATCACCTGGCACATCCCCGTCGGCTTTCTCGCCGGCCTGGGTTTGCCCGCCCTGCTGGCCTGGTTGATTGATCCTGTCCGTTTTGCGGATCCGCTGTTCCAGCTGTTTTCCGGCGGCGCCATGCTGGGCGCGTTCTTCATTGCCACCGACCCGGTCAGCGCCGCCACCAGCCGCATGGGCCGCCTTGTTTATGCCTTGCTGATCGGCCTGCTGATCTGGGTAATTCGTACCTTTGGCGGCTACCCGGACGCGGTGGCGTTTTCAGTATTGCTGTTGAACCTGTCTGCGCCCTTCATTGATTACTACACCCAGCCGCGAACCTACGGGCACAAGTCATCCAAGCGAGGTGTCAGCTGATGATGCGTTATGCCATCACCAAGAACGCGGTCATCCTCGGGTTGTTTGCCATCGGCACCGCCGCCACCCTGGCCATTACCAATGAAGCCACGCTGGATCAGGTCCGTTGCAATAAGCAACAAGCACTGATGACATCGCTGAACCAGGTCATGCCCCACGCCCAACACGACAACGATTTGCTCACCGACCGTATTACCGTGAGCGACCCACTACTGGGCCGCAACGAGCATCACCTCTATCGGGCCCGCCTTAATGGCGAGGACAACGGCGCCGTGCTGGAAGCCACCGCGCCGGACGGTTACGGTGGGGCCATTGCCTTGATTGTCGGCGTGGATACTCAAGGGGAGATACAGGGCGTGCGTGTGGTTCCGCCACACAATGAAACCCCGGGCCTGGGCGACAGTATCGAAACCAAAAAATCCGACTGGATTCTGGGTTTCAACGGCCATTCTCTGGGCAACCCTGCCACGTCCGGCTGGGCCGTGAAAAAAGACGGCGGCGACTTCGACAGCTTTACCGGTGCCACCATTACCCCCCGCGCCGTTGTCGGTGCGGTGCACCGCGCCCTGCAGTATTTCGACGCCAACCAGAATAATCTCTTCAGTGCCCCTGCGGACACCACCCCGGTGGAGACCTGTGATGAGTGACATTAATTATAAAAAAATCGGGTGCCAGCTCACGGTAGGATTTACGCATTCAGCGTCAAGCTGGGCTTGTAGAGCAAGGCATTTTGGCGCAGGCATAGCGGGCCTATTCCAAGCCGAAATAACACCGCTCTGCGAGCCCAGCTTGGCGCCCTCCGGGTCACTCCCAAAGCGCCCCACTGCTTCGTTGTTTCCTTTCGTCATAAGCCCACTATGCCATCAAGAAAACGCCTTACATTGGACCGCTTTGGGAGTGACTGAATGAGTAAATCCTACCGTGAGCTGGCACTGGACGGCTTGTGGAATAACAACCCGGCCACCGTACAGATTCTTGGCCTGTGCCCCTTGCTCGCGGTCACCGGTTCCGTGGTCAACGCCATGGGACTGGGCCTGGCGACCCTGGTAGTGCTGATGGGCTCCAACGCCTGTGTCTCGCTGATTCGTCATTACGTCACTGATGCGGTGCGTCTGCCCGCCTTCGTGATGATTATCGCCGCCATGGTGACGGTGATCGAAATGCTGATGCAGGCCTACACGTTCGAACTGTACGAAATCCTCGGCATCTTCATTCCGCTGATCGTGACCAACTGCGCCGTGCTCGGCCGCGCCGACGCGTTCGCCAGCAAGAATGCCGTGCTGCCCTCCATGGTGGACGGCTTTATGATGGGCCTGGGTTTCCTGGTAATCCTGCTGATTCTCGGCGGCATGCGTGAACTGGTGGGCCAGGGCACCCTGTTCACCAACATGCAGCTGCTGTTCGGGCCCATGGCGGCCAACTGGGAACTCACTGTCATCGACAACTACGGCGGCTTCCTGCTGGCCATACTGCCCCCCGGCGCCTTCCTGGGCCTGGGCTTGATCATCGCCGGCAAGAACGTCATCGACAAACGCCTCAAGGAAGTCCAGAAGCGCAAAGCCAGTGACGAACCCAAGGTCAGCCGTCGGGTGCGCACCACCGGGAAAGTCAGTTAAGCGCACCACTGCACCCGTGTAGGAGCGTCGCCGGCGGCGCGATAACAGCAGTCGCGAGAAGCGAGAAGCGAGTTTCGAAGAACAAAACCTCATAGAGCGGAAATTTCAGGTTTTCGCGACTCGAAACTCGTGCCTCGAAACTACGTTATCCCGCTCCTACGGCAATCGTTTTCGCGGCTCGAGCGCCGCTCCTACAGCACCAACCCTGCCACCAACAACGCCACCGCCACCAACCCATGCGGTAGAAACACGTGGCGCCAGCGCAGGATGCGTAACAGCTCTTTCATGCCGCCGGCGCGGCGGCTGCGTTCCCAGCTATCGGCGCTCTNGAAGGGGACGATTTCGTCCACTTCGCCACGAAAATGCGCTTCGATTTTTTCGATACGCGCATAATGCGCAGACTGAAAGGCCTTCCAGTGGCCTTCAACCAACCAGAACAGCAAGCTTCCCACTACCCCGACCCACAGCAGCGCCGGGCGGTCAAAAAACGCCCCTGACCCCGCCAGAATTCCAGCCAGCGTCACACTCCAGGCCTTGATGGTCAGCGACTTCTGATCAAACGAATCAATCAAGCTGGTGAGGTGGAAATATTCTGCCTGCAACTGCGCATCCAGTTGCGCAGCGGCGGCGGTTTTTGTCCCCACACTCTGTTCCATACGTCCCCCTGTATGCATCGTTGTGACGGTGAATAATCATGAATCGTAGCGGTAAAATAACCCAATGAGAGCACTGACCCGTGCGCCAGGATTGTTCCCGTTCCTGGCACTGCAAACCGCTGCACAGGCGGACAATAGCATAACGCTGCGGTGATTTTTTACCTGCCTTTTACCTTCACACTTTTTTGCAATTGAGCCCCCTTTAACCACGAACTCTCTGTGCCAGACTGGCTCTAACAGGGAAATAACGGAATAAGGAGTCAGCCATGAAAAGCGCAGCAATTGCCACCCTGAGTATTGTGGGTGCCGTGGCCGTCGCAGGTGTGGGTTATGGAGCCTATCAGGCAGTAACCCCGCAAAAGTCAGGCTATGCCAAAGTGGTCAATGTGGACCCCATTGTGAAGACCTGGCAGGAACCGCGTGAGGTGTGTCAGCAGGTTAATGTTGAGCGCAAAAAACCCGTGAAAGACCAACACCGGGTCACCGGTAGTGTGGTCGGTGCGGTAATCGGTGGCGTGGTTGGTCATCAGTTTGGTGGTGGTAGCGGTAAGGACGCCGCAACAGCCGGCGGTGCGATTGCCGGTGGTGTCGCCGGTAACCAGATCCAGAAAGGGATGCAGGAAAAAAACACCTACACCACCACGGAACAGCGTTGTAACACGGTGATGGAAGACAAAAGCCGCACCGAAGGCTATGACGTGACCTACACCTTCAATGACAATGAAGAGACGATTCGCATGGACAAGAAACCCGGCGAACGCCTGCGCATTGAAGAGGGAGAAGTGGTTACCCAGTAACCAGAAGCAAGTTTCGAGGAGCGAGGAGCGAGGAGCGAAAGGCCAAACCGGTTGGCTCTTCGAAACTCGCTCCTCGTCACTCGCTTGAGTTCTTTCTACCGTCGCGCACGCAGCTCATAGTAAACAACGTTCGCATTGCCCTAGCCCGACAGCACAGACACGAACGTCTGAATAATCGTGGCATTGGCAATATCCACGATAAAGCCCCCCACCACCGGCACGATAATGAACGCCAATGGCGACGGCCCATGGTGCTGCGTTACCGCCTGGATGTTCGCGACCGCGGTTGGGGTCGCGCCCATGGCAAAGCCGCAATGGCCCGCACACAGCACCGCCGAATCATAGTTGCGCCCCATCAAACGGAAAGTCACAAAGGTAATAAACGTCAGCGCCAACAGCACCTGACCAACCAGCATGGCCAGCATGGGCAACGCCAGGTCCACCAACTGCAGTAGCTGCAGGCTCATGAGCGTAATCGCCAGAAAGATCCCCAGCGCCGTATTCCCCACCACATCGATGGTGGCGTCGTTAACGCGCCACAAGCGGCGTGCAGTGTTGCCCAGCAGAATACACACGAACAACACCCATACGAAGGTCGGCAGGCGGAACACGGAAGCAAACTCCTCGGCCGCCACCTTGCCCACCACAACCCCCACCGACAACAACATCAAAATACGGATCACGCTGCCCGCCGAAATGGGGTGTGGTTTTTCCGCCGTGTCATAGGCCGCGTCGCCCTCCGCCGCCCCATGGGCCGGGGCAGCAATGCGGTAGCGACGAATCAGGAACATGGCCAACGGGCCGCCCAGCAAGGCCCCGAATACCAGGCCAAACGTGGCCGACGCCGCCGCCAGTTCGGACACACCGGTGAGTCCAAAATCCTTCTCGAATACGCTAGCCCAGGCCGCACCCGTGCCGTGCCCACCGGTCATCGTCACCGAGCCACCGATCAGCCCGTAATAAGGATCCAGGCCCAGCAATTTGGCCATGCCAACACCGGCCAGATCCTGTAACGCCACCAGCACGATCACCAGCACCGCAAACAGCAGCATGGCCCAGCCGCCCTGCTTCAGCAGGCGAAAATCCGCAGCCAGCCCCACCGCCCCGAAGAAAAACAGCATGGAGGGCACCTTCATGCTTTCATCGAACGTCAGGGAAACACCACCAATTTGCAGCGCTGTCACGATAATGGTGGCCAGCAAGCCGCCCACCACGGGTTCCGGCATATTCAGCCGGGAAAGGATGGAAATCCGGTGCACCAGCCACTGACCTGTGCCCAGTACCAACAGGGCAATCATCAGGGTTTCCATGGCGGAAAACTGCATCTAACTCTCCTTCTTTGGCCCCTCTATGAGAGCCTGACATGCCATCGCATTAAGGGAGCATCCCCTCACACCCGGCGCTTCATCCGCTATACTGCCTCGCGAACACAGGAAGATGCTATGAATCGCGAAAAACGTACCGAAATTTTTTCCCGTCTGCGCGCCCAGAACCCGCACCCGACCACTGAACTGGAATACCAGTCGGACTTTGAACTGCTGGTTGCCGTGGTGCTCTCGGCCCAGGCCACCGATGTGGGGGTGAATAAAGCCACCGCACGCCTGTATCCGGTCGCCAATACGCCAGAGGCTATCTTTGCGCTGGGCGTCGACGGGCTTAAAGAGTACATCAAGACCATCGGCCTGTTTAACTCCAAGGCCGAAAACATCATCCAGTTATGCCGTATTTTGATCGAACAGCACGACAGCCAGGTCCCGCGCACCCGTGAGGAGCTGGAAGCACTACCCGGCGTGGGTCGAAAAACCGCCAATGTGGTACTGAATACCGCCTATGGCTACCCCACCATGGCGGTGGACACCCACATCTTTCGGGTATCCAACCGCACCCGTATTGCCCCGGGCAAAAACGTGCTGGAGGTCGAAAAACGGCTGGTACGACTGGTGCCGGAGGAATTTCTGCGCGATGCTCATCACTGGTTGATTCTGCATGGCCGCTATGTCTGCATCGCCCGCAAGCCCAAATGCGGTGATTGCCTGATCGCGGATCTGTGCGAATTCCCCCCCAGCCAGCGCCCAGCCTAGCCGACGCTGTCGCAAGCTCGGGGGCAGCCCTTAACCCGTACTCGCGAAGGGAATCGTTATGAAAACTGCTACCCGACTTGGCCTGTGTTTGCTGACTGCCCTGCCCCTGAGTCTTGCCTCGCTGGCAACCCAGGCCAATGAACTCACCCCCGGGCTCTGGGAGATCACCGCCAAACTGAATTCACCTGCAGTGCCGGACGCCATGCGTAATCAGGTCCGCAAGGAATGCCTCACCCAGGCCCAGGCCGCGAACCCGGAAGTCGCCATGCGCGATAGCTGGAAACAGGGAGGCTGCGGGGCTGGCGAAGTGAACCGTAGCGGCGATACCTTGCACTGGAGCACCAACTGCACGATGCCCGGAAGCAACAATCCCACCAAAATTCGCGGCGAGATGGTGCTGCACAATCCCAAGCACTACAGCACCAGTATCACGGTCACCGGTAACAAACAGTCCATGACCACCCACAGCGAAGCCAAATGGCTCGGTGCCTGCGATAAGTAAGGGCTCATCGCGGTATTGAGGGGACAGGGCCTGATGCCGAATGCCTGGCGCCCGGCCAAACAAAAACGGCCGGGCAACTCGAGCGGCTTTTGGCCTCAGGCATTCGGCATCAGGCCTCAGGCGTAGCAGTGAGCTCACCGCTGAAGACTTTCTCGAAGAACGCCAGCACACGTTGCCAGCTGTCCTCTGAGGCGCCCGCATCGAATTTCGACCGTAGTGGCGGCAACGGGCCAAGCTTTTTGAACGTGAAGGTCTGGTGGTCATTCATGAAGGAATGGCCCACATCGTCATAACTGCGGATATCGTGGGGCACCCCGAGCGTTTCCAGATGGCTGGCCAAACGCTCACCATGATCGCCGTAGAGCATATCCTGCTTGCCCCAGCCTCCTACCGCAGGGCAAATGCCGCGCAAGGTCTCGGCCTTTTTGGGGATCCCGCCATAAAACGGTGCCACCACCTGCACCGGGGCCTGGCTGGCATACAACACCGCGAATCGCCCGCCCATGCAAAACCCCATCACCCCCACCTGGGTCACCGGCTCTTCGCTTTGTGCCAGCAACCATTCACGACAGGCTTCCAACTGGGCAAACGCCGGGCCTTTGCCCGTTTCGTGGGCCTTCAGGGTCTTCACCACACATAACGCCTTGCTGCCGGGCAAATCATAGAGATCCGGCACCAACACCGGGTAGCCGTTATCTGCCAGGCGCTGGGCGATACGCTCAATATCGTCGGTATAACCAAAAATATCGTGGATGGCGATCACCGCCGCCTTGTGTGGTTGATGGCTGTCAGGGCGCAGCCAACGGGCGCGCATTACATGCCCGTCGGGCAAGGTAATCCCTACCGGTTGGTTTGTCATGGAACGTCCTTTGTGTCCGGATACATGCCCCACAGCGTAGCGGGAAATCCACCGGAAAAAAGCCGGGCCGTGCGAATTGTCCCAATCAGCCCCGGCGGGGAAAACGTCTCTGACTGCGCGACGACAATGTGCTGCGCAAAGCCCAAAGCTCGCCGGCAATGTCCCGGGGCTCGGATCAACGGCAGCTTTATTCCTTCATGGTTGCACGCTTTCTTCCTGGCGGCAGAAGACCCGGCCTTTAGCTTGTCACGGCGATCTGTTCCGCCGCACATAAGGCAAGCAGATCCTCCTGGTCTTTTACCTGGCAGGTCACCGCCATGTGGACCTGCTGCCCATACGTCACCTCTGCCACCTGTGCCGAGTGCTGCTCGACCCAGAGACGGATCCGCTGTTCCAGCGCAAACGGCACCGCCAGCGTTAACGTCACCTGGGGGGTATGCTCCACCCGTTCTACCGCTGACAGCACCGACTCTGCCGCTGCGGCAT
>NZ_LWEZ01001222.1:0-900 GCF_001634945.1 Alcanivorax sp. HI0044 | reverse complement strand
GGTTTCGATGTTCTTGCGGGCACTACTGATATGGCGGCGCATCAACAGTTCCGCCATCTCGCCATCGCGAGCTTCAATGGCTTCCACGATACGGCGATGTTCGTTAAGGGCTTTCTGGGGACGATTGGCCACCGAGCTAAACTGATAACGGTACATGCGCACCAGATGGTAAAGCTCACCAATCAGCATCTGGCTGAGGGTCCCGTTGTGGCTGCCCTGGATAATGCGGTAATGGAAATCCAGGTCGCCCTCTCGCTGGAAATAGGCGGTGTCCTGTTGCAGATCCTGCTGCTGCTCATGCTGGGCCAGCACGTCATAGAGGCCGTTGACTTCCTCAGCGGACATTTGCTCAGCAGCCAACCGCGCCGCCATGCCTTCCAGCGCTTCGCGCACATGGTAGATTTCGATGAGGTCATCGAAGCTCAGGGAGGCAACACGAGTGCCCACATGGACAACACGCTCTAACAGCTTGCGGGATTCGAGGCGACGGATGGCTTCGCGGAGCGGGCCACGGCTGACACCGTAGCGCCCTGCCAGCTCGGTTTCGCTGACTTTGGAGCCGGGCGGAATCTCGCCACGCACAATATCGTCCTGCAAGCGGGCGAAAACCCGATCAGCCAGGGTACGTGCAGATTCCGGTGCAGTGACAGACATAAAAAAGCCCGATTGTTGACAATTTCAACGACCGGGCTGGACTTTACGCCCTAACAATAGGGACTTCAAGGGCAATTGTTGACAATGCCTGACTTAAACCATCAAGGCACCAGTGGATCGCAGCCACCGCCGGGGGCGCCGGCAAAGAACTGCACGGCGCCACGCCCAATGGAAAACAGGAAGGCTTGCTGATCATCGCTAAGCGTTTCACCTTCCGCAAGCGCCTCCCGCCATTCCTTCGACTGG
>NZ_LWEZ01001221.1:0-1784 GCF_001634945.1 Alcanivorax sp. HI0044 | reverse complement strand
CGCGGGGCACAGCGAAAAACTGACCTGCAAAGATACNCGCCTTCTCTGGCCGCGTTCAAGTGCTACAATGGCGCGCTTTCATTAATGGGTCTGGAAATAGAGGTAGGCATGGCCACGGTGGATCAGCAACTGGCACTTATTACCCGCGGGGCGGATGAGATCATCCAGGAAGAGGAGCTGCGGGAAAAACTGGCATCGGGCCGGCCGTTACGGGTGAAGGCGGGCTTTGACCCTACTGCCCCGGATCTGCACCTGGGGCATACGGTATTGATCAACAAGCTGCGCCAGTTTCAGGAGCTGGGGCATGAAGTGATCTTCCTGGTTGGCGATTTCACCGGGATGATCGGTGACCCCACGGGCAAGAGCGCCACCCGCCCGCCGCTGAGTCGAGAAGATGTGCTGCGCAACGCGGAGACCTACAAAGAGCAGGTCTTCAAGATTCTCGACGAGAGCAAAACCCGGGTCGCCTTCAACTCCAGCTGGATGAACGAGGTTGGCGCGGCCGGCATGATCAAGCTGGCAGGCCAGTACACGGTGGCGCGGATGCTGGAGCGTGATGATTTCGACAAGCGTTACAAGGGTAATCAGCCCATAGCCATCCACGAATTCCTCTACCCGCTGGTGCAGGGTTACGACTCCGTGGCCCTGGAGGCGGATGTGGAGCTGGGCGGGACCGATCAGAAGTTCAACCTGCTGATGGGGCGTACGCTGCAAAAGTCTTATGGCCAAGCGCCACAGATCTGCCTGACCATGCCGATTCTGGAAGGACTGGACGGCGTGCAGAAGATGTCCAAATCGTTGGGCAACTATGTGGGGGTCAACGATGCGCCGGGGGAAATGTACCGCAAGCTGCTCTCGCTTCCCGACAGTCTCACCTGGCGCTATTATGAACTGCTCAGTGCCTGCTCCAATGAGCGCATTGAGGAATTGAAGGCCGAGGCGGAGACTCTGGGCTCGCCCCAGGAGGCCAAAAAAGCCTTTGCGCTGGAGATGGTCGAGCGGTTCCATGGGGCCGAGGCGGCCCAGGCGGCGCCCAAATCGGCAGGCAACCAGATTGCGCTGGGCGATATCCCTGATAATGTGCCGGAAGTTGAGGTGGATCTGGGGGATCAGGACAGCATCCATATCCTGCCGTTGCTACGGGAAGCAGGCCTTGTGCAGAACGGCAAGGCGGCCAAGGACGTATTCGGGCGGGGCGCGGTGTACCTGGATGGGGCTCAACTCAGTGAGGAGCGCACCTTCTCCCGTGGCGATAGCCACGTGATTCAGGCCGGAAAGAAGAAGATTGCCCGGGTGACGGTCAAATAACAGGCGTTGGCGCCTGTTTTCTCGGCGATTTGAGCGGAATTTGAACGGTCAGCAGGTTTTTTAAAAAAAGTGCGAAAAAGGGTTTGACTCCCAGAGCGAACTCTCTAGAATGCGCACTCCTCGACGGGGCAACAACGCAACGCACCACAGCGAAGCGCCACGAACGAGACGCTCTTTAACAATCAGGCAAGCAAACGTGTGGGACCTGTTCGGGATGGGGTCTTTAAAAGATTTCAGTTCTGAACGAGTCAACAAAGTTTTTGTTAATTCAGATGACGAACTGAGCATGCATTAAGTGCTCCTCTCTATGAGAGGCCACTTTAAACGCTTTTCTTAACTGAAGAGTTTGATCATGGCTCAGATTGAACGCTGGCGGCAGGCCTAACACATGCAAGTCGAGCGGAAACGATCCTAGCTTGCTAGGAGGCGTCGAGCGGCGGACGGGTGAGTAACACGTGAGAATCTGCCCATTAGTG
>NZ_LWEZ01001220.1:0-2965 GCF_001634945.1 Alcanivorax sp. HI0044 | reverse complement strand
TGGCTCACCGAAACCGGCCAGATCCTGTACCTGAAATTGCTGACACAACTGACGGCGGGCGGCGTCTTCGTCAAACTCCCAGCCGGGGCGTTTGCGGGTGCCCGGGCGCTCGGCCCAGCGGCCTGGCAGGCCGTGTTCCTCGCTGAGCAGCAGCTCAGCAGGTGACCACCGCTCCAACAGAGCCTGCAGTTGTTCGGCACCTTCTACCTGGGTGACCACAAACCGCCCGGCGGCCAGGTCCAGGCTGGCGCAGCCGTACTGATTATT
This sequence comes from Alcanivorax sp. HI0044, assembly GCF_001634945.1. Taxonomy (NCBI): domain Bacteria; kingdom Pseudomonadati; phylum Pseudomonadota; class Gammaproteobacteria; order Oceanospirillales; family Alcanivoracaceae; genus Alcanivorax; species Alcanivorax sp. HI0044. Next base: position 2,698 of record NZ_LWEZ01001220.1, on the reverse strand, counting down.
GTGATCAAAAACCGCGCACAGAAGATTGTCGCGGCGCTCTTCCAGAAGCGCCTCGTCACTCACGGTGCCTGGGGTAACAATGCGCACCACCTTGCGTTCCACCGGCCCCTTGGCCAAGGCGGGGTCACCAATCTGCTCGGCAATAGCTACCGATTCACCCAGCTTCACCAGCCGCGCCAGGTAGTTCTCTGCCGCATGATAGGGGATCCCTGCCATGGGAATCGGCTTGCCGGCACTCTGGCCGCGTTGGGTCAGGGTAATGTCCAGCAGCCGCGCCGCTTTTTGCGCATCCCCAAAAAACAATTCGTAGAAATCCCCCATGCGGTAGAACACCAGCTGGTCCGGGTGCTCGGCCTTGATCGCCAGGTATTGCTGCATCATAGGTGTGTGTGCGGATAAATTGGGGTTCGCCATATGTGCGTTTCAGCCTGTTTTTCCTTTTATTTCGCTATATATTCAAATGGTTAGCGAAATATGTGATTTCCGGTAGTGTCCGTGGGTGTCCACGGAAATCCACCCCAATCCGCAAAATTAGTATAGGTTTTAGTATAGGTTTTTGGTTTTTCCTTCGAAAAGGTGATTTTGAAGGTGCTATACTGCCAAAAACCTATACCAAATCCCCTGCAGGCCAGACGGGGCCTGCGATGCGGGGATTTGCTTGAAAGCGTTAGTGTTGGTGGATCAAAGCGATGGAGCATAGCAAACAAGGAAGCAAGCAACTATCGGTCCGTGCCATTGAGGCAATGCGGCCAGGGGATAAGGTCAAAACCGACGGGGCTGAGAACGCTGGGTTGCGGGTTACCTGCGGTTCCTCGGGTCTGAAAACCTTCACTTATCGCTACCGAAGCCCCGAGACGGGCAAGCTGGTTCAGGTCAAGATCGGCAATTTCCCTGGTGTGAAGCTTGCAGAAGCCCGCCTTGAGGTCTCCAAAATGAAGGAGCTCAGAGCCAAAGGGATTTGTCCCAAAGCCGAACGGGATCGTCAGCTCCAGGCAGAAAAGGAGGCAAAGGCTGCACAGGCGCAAGCCGAAGCCGTGGCCGCTTATACTGTGACAGATCTGGTCGAGCAGTATCTGACGGAAGTCATTGAGGATCGGACGGTGACAGATCCGAGAACCGGGGAGAAGAGACGGATGCCTGGGGCCAGGAAGCCCAAAGGACAGTGGGAGGTGCGACGTACTCTCCATAATGACGCTGTCCGGGTGTTAGGCGATAAGCCAGCGGCGGAGGTAAAGCGAAAGGATGTGGTCGACCTGATCAAGGAGATCCTGGATCGAGGCGCGCGGGTCCAAGCTGGGAATGTGCTCCGGGAGTTCATTGCTGCCTATGAGTACGCCATTGGGCTGGAGCGTCTACCTGACGATTTCCCTAACCCGGCCTGGTTGGCCAAGGCCAGCTTGAAGACTGCCAGGATCCGTATGAGCCCGAACAAGGGCAAGAGGGTGCTTTCGGACAAAGAGCTGGCGGCGGTTCTGGCTTGGCTGCCGGGCTCGGGCTACTCCACCACTCAGAAGAATGTCATGCGGTTCACTCTTTGGACTGGTTGCCGGACAGGGGAGGTGTGTAACGCTGAGTGGAAGGATATCGACCTGGAGGCAGGTTCTTGGCATTTGAGGGACTCAAAGAATGGAGCGGAGCGATACGTTCAGTTGCCAACACAGGCCATCGAATTTCTGAGTCAGCTGAAGCTGACTACGGATAATTACCCTTTTCCGTCAACTCGCACCAGGAAGCCAATCCAGCAAAAGTCGCTAACCGAGACAAAATGGCACCTGAAGAACCCCGAAAAACTGAAATCTGGACGGAGTTACACAGCTGCGCAGCTTTGGCTAACTTCCATTCCTGACTGGTCACCCCATGACCTACGGCGGACCGTCAGGACTGGCTTGGCCCGATTGGGCTGCCCCAGCGAGGTCGCTGAAGCGGTGTTGGGGCACTCCCGTAAGGGTATTGAAGGAACCTATGACCTGCATAGCTACGAGGCGGAGTGCCGTGAGTGGCTGCAGCGGTGGGCTGATCATATACAGTTGTTCTACGAGACATAGCTAGCATTCATACCGAAGAGATTTTTCCGGGTGTGCTCGCATTGTCATGGGATGTCTCACTCTCATGAAGGTCTTCTCCTGGCAATGGTGTCGCAGGAGGTGTTGTCGAAGCGAGGTCAGGTACGCTCACTTGGAGTTCCCGATGTTGGGGAGGGGGCTGGTGTATTTGCCCTGTGTTCAATAAGAGCTCGAGCTTTTCCTCTATCAGATCTTCAATAACCTTGTTTTGGGGTTTGTTGATGCTCTCAGACAGTTTCTTCAAGTTGTTAATTGCCCTCATGCTGAGGACCATATTGATGTTCTTATAGTCGGTTAGCCGTAGCTTTGTCCTGTATTTGTGCTGACTCCAGGCTGACTTGATTCTCGCTGTAAGTTTGGCTCCTTCTCTCCCGCAAAGAACATCAAGCTCTGCCATTCGTAGAACAAGCGCGTCGTATTTTTCAACCACAACTACCTGATGCCCTGATCCCTCTAGCATTCCTTCTACTTGTTTAAGGAGTAATCGTTGGGCTGTTTTGTTCTCGTTCAGGTAGCGTGCCAGCCAAGAGATTTGCTCCCTATTGTTTCTGGCTAGCCAGCGACTGAATGTTTGTCGAGATAGCTCGATCTCATCATTTTGAGTGATCATGGGCCTGTTCCAATCTTTATTACAT
>NZ_LWEZ01001219.1:0-7832 GCF_001634945.1 Alcanivorax sp. HI0044 | reverse complement strand
GCAATCCAGAATCACCAGTTCGTAGCTTTCCCCCAGCGGGGCAATGAGCTGCTTCAGACGGTTTTTGGCGCCGCCATTCTCAATCAGCTTGATATCCGCATTGCGCATGGACAGGTCGGCGGGGATCGCATCCAGGTTAGCCCAGCGGGTTTCCCGCTTCAGGCGGCCAATGGGCTGCTTGCCCTTGATCAGATTGGCGGCCTTGTAGCCATCGCCATCGTCCACTCCCAGGTAAAAGCTGGCGGCCCCTTGCGGGTCCAGGTCCCAGAGCAGGGTGCGATGTTTCCAGCGGGCAGCATGCCAGGCCACGTTGACTGCGGTGGTGGTTTTACCTACGCCCCCTTTCAGGTTGTAAAAGGCAATGGTTTGCATGGCGTCCCTTTCCTGTAAGCTTTGAGAGTGGAGTGCCCGGGGCTCCCGTCTGCCTGCCCGTGCGACCCGCCATTATAGCGGCCCCGGCCGCGTTATAGGCTGGGCTCAGGCTAGCACGAACCGGTTAAATGTCCCATGTCTCGCCTGCGCTGGGCTCCCGGGCCACTGGGCTGGCTTGTGATCAGGGCAGTCAGGCGCTTTAATAGCCCTCCACAGGCACGGCCCGGCGGGCCGGAATTACAAAGAAAGAGGTCTCGATCAGGGTGAGCGCGACAGCCAACAAACGCTATCAAGTCTTTATCAGCGCCACGTTTCCCGATATGCAGGGAGCGCGCCAGGCACTGATGCTGCCGATGCTGGAGCACGGGCTGATTCCTACCGGTTTGGACAGTGCGGCGGCGGACGGCAATACCCTGTTGCCGGTGATCCAGAAACTGATCGAAACCAGTGACTATTTCATCCTGATTGTGGGCGGCCGTTACGGCACCCTGTCGCCCATGGGGCTTAGCGAGATCCATCGCGAGTACATTTTCGCCGCCACCAAGCGCAAACCGATTGTTGCCTTTATCCACGAAAACCCCTCCGCGTTGCCGGAAGCACAGCGGGAGCCGACCCGTGACGGTCAGGTGCGCCGTGACGATTTTGTGCGCCTGCTGGAAGAGAAGGTGACCTGCTACCGCTGGAGCACTGAAGCGGGCCTGAATGAGCTGGCTGCCAAGGTCATTCCCCACCTGATGCGTGAGCACCATGCAGTGGGGTGGGTGCGTGCCGATCAGGCGGGTGAGGGCGGTGGTGCCCAGGCGGAGGCGCTCAAGGCGCGCATTGAACTGTTGGAAAAAGAGCGCGAAGAATCGCTCAGTCAGGCGCGCCCCCCCTTGAAAACCCTGGCCCGTGCCGGAGACCAGGTGGCGCTGGATTATTCCTGCAATGTGTATGAAGGCGGTGACTGCAAGCTGGCCATGGTAACCACCAAAATTAGCTGGGATCAGGCCTTTTCCTGTGTGGCGCCGTTGATGTTGAACCCGGCGGCGGAACCGGTGTTGCAGAAGGCGCTGGAAGATTTTATCGGCCGCAAGGCGCTGGGGGATGTGCAGAACGATTTCCCTCGAGCCCACGCCGTGCGTAATGTGGTGCTGGCAGCCCATGCCTTTAATCAGGTGAAAATCCATCTGCGGGCGTTGGGGCTGATTGCCCGGTCAGCGGAGAAAGACACTCGCGGCCTGCCTCTCTGGCAACTGACCGCCCATGGCGATAACACCATGAGCCAGGTGATGGCAGTCAAGCGCACGGTGAAAATTTAATTAATAGTTAATAATGAATAACGTCGCAGACACGGTTTTTCAGGTCTGGAAGCAAAGAGGCCGCGCCCAAAGTTTGGGCGCGGCCTCTTGCGTTTTAAACTGCTAATAACTGGCTCGCGCCAGTTATTAATTATTCATTATTAACTATTAATTCGTCCCCAACTTTCCCTTGATGAACGCCACCACCTCATCCACCGGCACCTCGGTCTTGTCCGCATCCTTACGCCCTTTGTATTCCAGTACGCCGTTGTCCATGCCGCGTTCGGCGATGACGATGCGATGGGGGATGCCGATCAGTTCGCTGTCAGCCAGTTTGACGCCCAGGCGCTCCTTCTCGCGGTCATCGAAGATCACCTCAATACCGGCAGCGGTGAGCTCGGCGTAGAGCGTTTCTGCCAGTTCCCGTTCCCGGGGGCTCTTCTTGATGTTCACCGGAATCAGGGCCACCTGGAACGGGGCAATGGCTTGTGGCCAGATGATGCCCCGGTCGTCGTTGTTCTGTTCAATGGCGGCGGCGACCACGCGGGTTACGCCGATGCCGTAGCAGCCCATGGGCATCACCACGGATTTGCCATTTTCATCCAGCACGGTAGCGCCGAGCGCTTCAGAGTACTTGGTGCCGAGCTGGAAGATATGCCCCACCTCGATGCCGCGTTTGATGCTCAGGGTGCCGGCGCCATCGGGGCTGGGATCGCCATCTACCACATTACGCAGGTCGGCGATTTGCGGCAGGGCCACGTCTCGTTCCCAGTTGATGTTGAAGTGGTGTTTGCCATCTTCATTGGCGCCGGCACCGAAGTCGCTCATCACAGCCACGCTGCGATCCGCAATCACGGTGATCGGCAGGCCCACCGGGCCCAGTGAACCGGGGCCTGCGCCCACGACGTTGCGAATGGCGTCTTCGCTGGCGAATTCCAGTGGCGCGGCCACGGCGTCCAGCTTCTCGGCCTTGATGTCGTTCAGTTCGTGGTCGCCGCGTACCAGCAGGGCTACCAGTTGGCCTTCCTCGGCGCCTTTCACGACCAGTGTCTTGATGGTCTTCTCGATGGGCAGATCGAACTGTGCCACCAGTTCCTCAATGGTTCTGGCATTGGGGGTATCCACCGTTTCCATGGCGGCGCCGGGCGCCGGGCGCTCGATGGCAGGGGCCAGCGCTTCCGCCAGTTCCACATTGGCGGCGTAGTCGGAGCCATCGGAGAAGGCGATGTCGTCCTCGCCGGATTCGGCCAGTACATGGAATTCGTGGCTGGCGGCGCCGCCGATGGCGCCGGTATCGGCTTCCACCGGGCGATAATCCAGGCCCAGCCGATCAAAGATGGCGCAGTAGGCGCGGTGCATGATCTGGTAGGTCTCTGCCAGGGAATCCATGTTGGTATGGAAGGAATAGGCATCCTTCATGATGAATTCCCGCGAGCGCATGATGCCGAAACGTGGGCGAATTTCGTCACGGAACTTGGTCTGAATCTGGTAGAAGTTGGCCGGCAACTGTTTGTAGCTGTGCAGCTCGTTGCGCACCATGTCGGTGATCACTTCTTCATGGGTCGGGCCCAGGCAGAAGGGATTGTTGTGGCGGTCGGTAATGCGCAGCAGCTCCGGGCCATAGGCCGGCGCCCGGCCGGATTCTTCCCACAGTTCCATGGGTTGCACCACCGGCATCAGCACTTCCTGCGCCCCGGCCCGGTCCATTTCCTCACGGATAACCTGTTCTACCTTGCGCAGCACCCGCAACCCGGATGGCAACCAGGTATAAAGGCCGGAAGCCAGTTTGCGCACCATGCCGGCACGCAGCATCAGCTGGTGGCTGGTCACAACGGCGTCCGCCGGGGTTTCTTTCACGGTAGCAAGCAAGTATTGGGAGGTGCGCATAAAGGGTGTCTTCGGCCAGTTAATTCGATAGCCCTCCATTCTATGGGCAAAGGGCATTGCTAACCAGTCATCCGGCGTTTCCGGCACTGTGTTTATGCGGTGCGCTCTCGTATGCTTGAGGTTTTACCGTATTGATTGAGAGATGGATATGCTGAATGCGCAGCAGGTGCAGGATGTGATTTACCAGGGCCTGCCAGCGGCCTCTGAAGAAGGGCTGCGGATTGAGGAAGTGGGGGCGCGGCGGGCGCGGGTGCGTTCGCCGTTCCGGCCGTCGACCTTGCGCCCCGGTGGCAGTATCTCCGGGCCGACCATGATGGGGTTAGCGGATGCGGCCATGTACGCGGCGATTCTGGGAGAGCTGGGCCGGGTGGAAATGGCGGTGACACAGAATCTGAATATTAATTTCCTGTCACGCCCGGCGCCGGCGGACCTGATCGCCGAGGTGGTGATTCTGCGGCTGGGCCGTCGTGCTGCGGTGTTGGAAGTGCAGCTGTTCAGTGAGGGCAACGATGAAATGGTTGCCCATGTCACCGGGACCTATGCGTTGCCGAGTAGTTGAAAGGATCGAGTTGAAAGTTGAAAAGCGCGGTGTGGATGGATTGTCGCAGGACGAACGTTATCACCGCGCTGTTTTGCAGGAGTTTGGTGGCTAGTGTGGAGCCGTAGCGGCGTATCATCACAGGCACCAATCTTCAAAGATTGTTTCTGTTTCCCTTTTCAACTTTTCACTTTGAACTTTCAACAGAGTTTCGCGGGCAGGGCGGTCACGGTGTGGCACTGTCCCAACCCGCGTTGCAGCTTGATGCTTGTAGCTTCCCGCGTTCTTTTACCTCAACTCTTTTTCCCAGATTAGATCGATGCTGTTCGATTCACTGCTGGAGCGGGCCTCAAGGTGCAGGCTGCGAGTCAGGGTATAGCGCAGGATGACGGTGGAAATGGCGTCGAACAGGCCCACCGCGTAGGTGAGATACAACCGTTCGGACAGCTGTTTGCCGAGCATCAGTGCCGCGTCGTCGCTTTCCCAGTCGCTACCCACGCTGATGTCATCCACACCGAGTTTATCGCCGATTTTTTCGGTAACACCGCTGCCTTTTTCCAGCCCGTATAACGCCAGGGCCTGGGCAATTTGGTTGCCCTCGCTCTTGGAGCCACTTTCCAGTGGGCGCCCGGTGAGCAGGTAAGACATGGCCTGGCTTTGTTCCATGCCGGGATCGGAAAACAGAGATGCACTGGGTTCTTGCAGGGTGCCACTTAACTGCACACCCACCACTACGCCTTCGCTGGGGATTTTTCGGATGGCGCGAATATCCAGGCCGGGGTTGTCCGGTGGCCCCTGGAATATTAGCTGGCCGTCGCTGATGGCCAGATTCTGCCCGTAAGCCCGGTAACGCCCTTCACGAATCACCAGCTCGCCATTGAGTTGCGGTGGCCGCTGGGGTTTCTGCTCAACCTGCAGGGTGCCGCCGAGCATGGCGTCGAGCCCGAAACCCTTGAAGTGAACCTTGTCGCCTAGTGTCAGGGTCACATCCATGCCCAGTGGCAGTTGGCTGGGGCTGTCCCCTTCCTGATGGACCAGCACCTGATCGTTGCTGACGGTGATGGCGCCTTCCGGAATTTCCACTGGGCGGATTTCGGCTTCCGGGATGGCCAGGGAGCCGGTCAGGTTCAGTCCTTCCTGGTCGCCTGCCAGGGTCAGATCCGGCGTTAGCAGGATGCGGGCATCGGGCCGGTCAGCGGCAAGCAAACGCTCGCCGCCGAGTGTCAGTTGCAGGGGGATGTTTTTATCGCTGGGGTCCACCGTGCCGTTCAGACGCAGAGTGCCTGTGCCCATTTGCGCGGAGCCGGTGATGTCCAGTTTGCCCTGGGGGTTGCCCTGGATCGCCACTTGCAAGTCGGCGATATCGATCCCGAGAAAAGGAATCAGTGCTTGCCCGTCTTGCAGCTTGATGGCGCCGTTCATGATGGGCTGGCGAACCGTGCCGGCCAGGGAAAAGTCGCCGCGAATACGACCTTGCACTTCACGCAGGTCGGCGGTGAACAGTTCCACAAACGCCAGACTGCTCAAAGTGAAATCCACCTCACCTTGCAGCGAGGAATCCAGCTCCAGCCCGTGCTCCAGTTGTGCCCGGGCGTTGCCCAGCGCGGTGGTCAGGGTCAGGTTGCTGCTGAGTCGTTGATCGGCGAGCGTGCCTTGCACGGTGAGCGTTTCGATCTCCACCGGGGGCGGGGCATCTGCGGTGTTAACGGTGATCTTCGCGTCCCGGGTTTGCAGGGAGAATTGGCCGTCGGGCTTGTCCAGCGAACCGTGCAGGGTGAGATCGGCATTCACGGCGCCCTCCATGGTCAGGGTGGGGCCGAGCAGGCTATTGGCCAGGGCCAGCGGCAGGTCGGCCAGATGTACCTCTGCGTTCACGTTGTCCTGGCCGTTGGAAGTGTGGCTGCCTTGCAGGCACAGCTGGCTGGGGGCCTGTACCAGACAGAACGGGGCCAGTGATTGCGATTGGGCAGAGACACGCAAGCTGCTGTCCGTGTCTTGTTGCCACTGCCCCAGGCGAGTGTGTTGCAGCCGGGTATCGGAGAGGGTGCCTTGCCAAGTGGTGCTTGCCGGGTCGAGGCCGCCATGCAAGCGGGTTTCCAGGGTTACCTCGTTGCGGCTTGCCTCGGCCTTGAGCTGATGCCGGGCCCAGTTGCCGTTGGCGGTGACAGTGAGGGTGCTGACCTCTTCGGTGCTGCCCTGCGTGATCTGGTTGCCGCTCAGGCTTAGCGCCATGTCACCCCGGTGTGAAGTTTGCGGCAGGCGCAGTTGGGAGAAACGGCTTTGCAGTTGGGCTATCTGCCAGTCCTGCCAGCCCAGAGTGTTGCCAGTGAGCTGGCCGCTGAGTGCCGGGTCGCTATAGGTGCCCTGGAGCTGAACCTGGCCAGCCAGGTTCCCGCTCAGCCCCGGATACAATTGCTGCAGGCGTGCCAGTGTCAGGTCGCTGCGGAGTTGCCACTGTGGCCATACCTGGCCGCTGGCCTGCAGCTGGTTGTCCCCCCAGCTACCCTGGGTGTTCAAGTGCAATTGTTGTTTGTCATCGGGTGTCTGGCTTTGCAGGGTGCTGGTGAATGACAGTGCCTGCTGGCGCACCTGGCCGCGCAACGACAGCTCACTGGGCGACAGGGTCCAGCGATCGCCGTCCCACTGCCCCTGGCTGTGGCCGTCGATGGCCAGTTGACCGGGGAAGAGTGGGTGCAGCAGGGCGGTGTTGAGATCGCCACTGAGGTCCAGATCCCAGCTTAATGGGCTGAACATCACCTGGCCGTTGCTGGCCAGCGTCTGGTCGCCGTCCTGTACGGTGAATTCATGCAGGGTAATGCCGCCGGGAATGAGGGCGCTGTCCACGGTAATGGCCACATTGCGCTCACCGCTGGACAGGCCGGTGTGGCCGCTCAGGCGCAGTGCGTCGAGCGGGCCGCTTGTGTCCAGTTCGCCTTTGCCCAGTGATAGAGGTTGCGGCAAGGCAAGCGGCAACGCCTGGGCTGGCCAGCGATGGTGCAGGGCAATTTGCCATTGTTCATCCTTGAGCCGCCACTCCCCCTGACTTTGCATTTCCACCGGGCCGGTAAGCTGATGGTGCAGCTGAAGTTGGCTCAGTGGGCCCGCCAGGGTGAGTTGGCCGCTGGCCCGTTGTGCCTGCAGGGTATTGTTGTCGGGCAGTGGCAGCTGCCAGCTTGCCGTGCCTTGCACATCGAAGGGGGCCGTCAATTTGCCCTGGGCGGTGGCCTGCACCGTGGTATCGGCCAAGGTGTGAGTGTGCAGGCGGGCGATCTGGAAGCTTCGCCAGGCCGCGAGGCTGTCTGCTTCCAGCTTGCTGACCAGTACCGTGTCGTTCAGTTGAAAGGCATCCATGGTTAACCGGTCGATACGTATCCCGAAGGGCAGTGCCAGGCTCTCTGGCAGGGCCGCCGGTTGCGGCTCGGTGTTGTCTCCGGGCGCAAGCGTAATGTGCAGGGTGCCAAGGGACAGGCGCTCCAGTTCCAGCCAGCCACTGAGCAGGGCTCGCGGCACCATATCGGCGCTGACCTGGTCCAGGGTCACGGTGAGCCCCTGATAGCGATAGTCGATGTCATTGAGGGTGATGCCGCTGAGCAGGCTGCCGTGCCACTCGCCCAGGCTGAGTTCGCCGGGGATAAAGGGGGAGGCTTTTTCCAGTAGCCAGCGGTTGCCGGTGGCGGTGCCCAGCAGCAGCGTCAGGCCCAGCAGACAGGCCAGCAACAGGCTGAGTAATACCAGCAAGCCGCGGGCCAGGACGG
>NZ_LWEZ01001218.1:0-18984 GCF_001634945.1 Alcanivorax sp. HI0044 | reverse complement strand
CATCCGAGCGCTGGACCCACCCGGTGCAGAACTGGAATCTGACGCTGTCACAGATGGCCATCCACTTCCCCGAGCGCCTGGACAAATACATCAGCCTGTGAGGCTGCTGGCTGTGACACAGAGTTTTGAACACCCTCGAGATCTCGCATCTTGAATCCGCCTCTTTGTTTATCTTTAAGAGCTAGCAGCGGCAACAACCAGAGCAGAAAACACAGTCAGCACCAATGAAAAAGTAACACGTATACGGATCGCATATTTTTTTACATCTTGGCTGGATAAAAGTTTCCACCCAGATCCAAATGCATACCTCAAAACAAGAGCAACTATTCTTGGATCTTGGCTCGATCGGGATCCCTCGTACAAAACTCCTTTAGCTCGCGTCTCCTCTATTAGATCAGGACACTCCTTTCGGATAATATTGAGCAATTTAAAGTAGGAGTGTAAGTAGAAAGCAGTACCTATAGCCATCACCATGCCGAGTAATTGAACCCAGAACATACCCGCTCCTAAAATTTTAATTCCGGGGTCAGGGCGTTCCTTTTGCCACTTGGGACATAGGGCAAGATCTGAATCATTCTATTCATGTCACTTCAACTCAACTTTATTAAGACTTTGAATCTCGTTTTCGCATTGCTCAGTCTCAACTGGACTTATATCAGCGCTTTTACACTGGAGACAGAAGTTCAACGTTAGCTTAAAACAGTAAACCCCACCGGGGTCGGTCATGCTGGAAACACCTTTACCAAACCCAAAGGAGGTCAATGTTCTTGGCTCCACTTTGGTATCGCCGGGCTCAACCTCAGTGTCGAAGAATGAACCGTTAGGCAATGACCCAGACAGGACACCATTTACCATCACATCATATTGATTAGTCCCACCAGCAAACGCCTGATCTCTATATACGTAGACTTTGCTCATGGCAGGGTCATCATTAGCCATCCCCTCATATTTCCCGCTGGACACAACCGGCGTGGCGATAGTGCACCCCCAAAAAAATGACATTGATAACGCAATGATGACTGTTTTTATAACCAACTTCATAACCCTTCCTTTTAAAAAAAACCCCAGTAACAAATCGAAAATAAGAGGCTGAGAGCAAGTCCTGCTGAATGCAGCGCTAATCTGAACCCCGGCCTCTGCTTAAAAACCAACCCTATCTCAAACACTTACAAAAATATGTAAGCCATATCCTACAAGTTCAACTTGCGCGTGGATGAAAACGGGCGGGAATTCAATAAACGAAAAGGCCTAGGCAGGAGGCTTCTTGGCGGCAAGGATTGCCGCTTTTCTTGCGGGTTTCCCTTGATGCTATGACTTCTGGAGACGCGGAAAATCCAGGTAATTTCTTAAGAGTAATACCGAACGTGCGCTACCGATTCACCAGCCGCCTGGCCTTCCAATACCGCTGACTCCAATAGGGATTGTTGAGCGACGACTGCATGACGCCACTACTCACCGACGCATGCATAAATTCATCCCCACCCATATAGATTCCCACGTGGCGATTGCCCGGTCCGGTTTTGAAGAACACCAGGTCGCCCACTTCCAGTTCGTTGCGGGCCACAGGCTCGCCTTCCTGCATCAGGGCGGAGGTGGTGCGGGGGACTTTCATGTTCAGCTGCGAAAGGAAGGTGAGATAGACGAAGCCAGAACAGTCCACGCCTTGCGTGCTGAGGCCACCGTATTGATAAGGCACGCCCTGCCAGTCTTCTTTCTGGGCGAGCAGGCTGTCGAGGATCAGGGTCTGCCGGGGCGGCAGCTCCTGCGGGGTTTCCGCTATTTCAGGTTGTGGGGATTGCCGTTCGGCGGGCACCAGGCTGCAGGCTGCCAGGCTGGTTAATACCAGGAGCAGGCAGGGAAGCCGGACAGGAATGGCGGTATAGCGGGGCATGGCGTGATAGTGATGGCTGACTTAAGGAGTCAGGCAGCCGGGCGGCGGGAAGGTTCCATAAGAACCATCTTGATGCAGGAGCGCCACTTGAGGCGCGATCCCGAGCTTTGGCGAGGGCATTCAACCGATCCTTCGCTTTGGCTCAGGTTCGCGCCTCAAGTGGCGCTCCTACAATGGGTTCGCTGTTAGGCCTGGGCCAGCTCGTCGCGCATTTGCTGGATGACGGTGGCGTAGTCGTCTTTGCCGAAGATGGCGGAGCCGGCCACGAAGGTGTCGGCGCCGGCGGCGGCGACTTCACGGATGTTCTTTTCGGAGACGCCGCCATCCACTTCCAGGCGGATATCGTAGCCGCTGGCGTCGATCAGCTGGCGCACGACGCGGGTCTTGTCCAGGGTGGAAGGAATGAATTTCTGGCCGCCGTAGCCCGGGTTCACGCTCATCAGCAGGATCATGTCCAGCTTGTCCATCACGTATTCCAGGCAGTCGGGGCGAGTGGCCGGGTTGAGCACCAGGCCGGCCTTGCAGCCGTAGCTCTTGATCAGCTGCAGGGAGCGGTCCACGTGCTGGCTGGCTTCCGGGTGGAAGGTGATATAGCTGGCGCCGGCTTCGGCGAACATGCTGATCAGCTCATCCACCGGGCTGACCATCAGGTGCACGTCGATGGGGGCGGTGATGCCGTGGTCGCGCAGGGCCTTGCAGACCATGGGGCCGATGGTCAGGTTGGGCACGTAATGGTTGTCCATCACGTCGAAATGGATCACATCGGCGCCGGCCGCCAGCACCGCGTCGCACTCTTCACCCAGACGGGCAAAGTTGGCGGCAAGGATGGAGGGGGCGATCAGATAATCCTGCTTGGGCATGGGGCATCCTCATAAAAACAGTTGCGAGTGGCGAGTTTCGAGTTGCGAAAAGCAAGATCCAAGGCTGTGGTTTGTCCTTTCGATACTCGCTTCTCGAAATTCGTCACTCTCCCGGAATGGCTTGTGTCATTCCGGCGCTATTCAGCAATCGATCCAGTTCATCCAGACGTTCCGGGGTGCCGATATCCCACCACTGGCCGCGGTGGTGTTCACCGCTGGCCGCGTTTTCCGCCATGGCCGCCCGCAATAGCGGCGCCAGTTTCGCTACACCGTCGGGCAGGTTGGCGAACACGGCGGGATCAAAGCGGCCAATGCCGGCATAGGTGAGCCTGGGCTCGGCATTATCGCGCAACCGACCGGCGTCTGTCAGATGAAAATCCCCTTGCGGGTGGTGCGCCGGGTTATCCGCCAGCACCAGATGCACCGGGTCCGGGCGATCCTCCACCAGCCGGGACAGATCAAAATCGGTCCAGATATCGCCGTTGACCAGCGCAAAGGGCTGATCGCCCAGCAACGACAGCGCGCGCTTGATGCCCCCGGCGGTTTCCAGGGGCGTGCCTTCGTGGGAGTAAACGATGGGAATGCCGTAGCGGGCACCGTCACCCAGCGTGGCCGCCAGCGTCTCGCCCAGCCAGCCGGTGTTGATCACCAGGGACTCGATACCGGCGTCGCGCAGGGCCTCGATGTGGTATTCGATGAGCGCCTTACCACCGGCCTGCAATAACGGTTTGGGGGTGTGGTCGGTGAGTGGCCGCATGCGCTTGCCGTAGCCGGCAGCCAGAATCATCGCCTTCACTCGTTATCCTCGATCTGGTCCAGAATCCACTGCAGGTCCGCCAGCTCCGGGCGACGGGCGATGACCGTGCGCAGGTAGGCAAAGAAACGGGGCACATCGCCCAGGTACTTGGGCTTGCCATCGCGGTGACAGATGCGGGCAAAGATACCGATCACCTTGATATGGCGCTGGGCGCCCATCAAATCGCAATCGCGCAGGAAGTCCTCAAAGGACGCCGGTACCGGCAAGCCTGCCGCCCTGGCCTTGTCGAAATATTCGCGCAGCCAGCTAAGCACCCGCTCTTCCGGCCAGCTCAGGAAGGCATCCTTGAACAGACTGATCACGTCATAGCTGATCGGCCCGGCCACCGCATCCTGGAAGTCGATCACCCCGGGATTCGGCTCAGACACCATCAAATTGCGCGGCATATAGTCGCGGTGCACAAACACCTGGGGCTGCGCCAGGGCAGAGCGAATCAGCACGTCGAACACCCGGTCCAGCCGCTGGCGCAGTTCCCCGGTCACCACCTTTTCGCGGTGGCGGAACAGGTACCACTGCGGAAACAGTTCCAGCTCCCGCTGCAACAACGCTTCGTCGTACTGCGGCAAGCCGGTGGTATCGGTATGCAATTGCTGGGTAATCAGGGCATCGATGGCAGCGCTGTACCAGTCGTTGGCATTGGCTTCGGTCAGGGCGTTCAGCCAGGTCTGCGTGCCCATATCACTGAGCAGCAAAAAGCCCTGCTGCAAATCCTGATGAACAATGGCCGGCACGTGCAGGCCGGCCTGTTTCAGGCGCTCGGCAATATCCACGAAGGGGCGACAATCTTCCTGTTCCGGCGGGGCATCCATGGCTACCAGGCTAGTATCGCCGTGAAAATAACGGAAATAGCGGCGGAAGCTGGCGTCCGCTGACGCAGGTTCACCGGCCACAGGCTCACCAAGGTAAGCGCTTACCCACTGGTCAAGAGCGTGCTTTCTCGGGTCCGGGCTTGCTTCAGATTTACTTTTATCAGGCTGCATTGCCTTCCTTGTTCGATTACACTGCCGCTTTTGGTGGACGGAAAGCCCGCCCGCCATAAAGCGGCCTTTTTACCTGTTCTGAGCAGCTGATGCCACTGCCCATACCACGATTATTGATTCCTGCCCTGCTGCTTGCCTCAGGGGCCAGCCTTGCGGAAAACGACCTGAACTGGGTTGACCGCGAAGAGATGGCCACGTTCCCTGCCGTGCAGCAGCGCCCGATACCCGAGTGGTGCGGTGGCATCTACTATAACCCCAGTATCGGCACCCCCGTAGCGGGCAGCGATACCGTGGTGACCGCCGATCACTCCACGCTTACCCAGGACGGCTTGATTAAACTGGATGGCGATGTGCTGATTGAACAGCCCGGCCGTCGTATTACCACCGACATTGCCGAGCTCGATCAAGCCACCGGCAAGTTCGAGCTGGAAAGTGGCATGCGCCTGGAAAGTGACCGCGCCACCTTTATTGCCGACAACATGAGCGGCCAGACCCGCCGCAAGGAAGGTAGCCTGCAAGGCGTGCGTTACTCCATGTTCGACAATGGCGCCCGCGGCAACGCCGATTATATCTTCCTGAACCAGAACACCACCACCATCACCAACGGCACCTATACCACCTGCGCCCCCGGTTCCAACGGCTGGGTGATGCAGGGCGACCGTATTTTTCTGGACCGGGACAAGGGCTGGGGTGAAGCCAACAACGTGGTGCTGAAGGTCAAGAGCATGCCGATTTTCTGGCTGCCCTGGATGACCTTCCCCATTGATGACCGGCGCAAGAGCGGCCTGCTGTTCCCGACCCTGTCCGTGGGTGACAGTGGTGGGCTGGATATCTCCCAGCCCATTTACCTGAACCTGCATCCACAGTTCGACGCCACCATCGCCCCCCGCTATATCGACGGCCGGGGCAGCGGCGTGGACAGCGAATTCCGCTACCTGTCCCGCTGGGGCGAAGGCAGCCTCAGCTATGGCGTGCTGTTCAATGACCGCAAGTTCGACAACGAAAATCGCCAGGTGGGCCGCTGGACGCATAACGGCAACATCAACCGCTGGAGCCTGGAGACCGATTTCACCTATGTCTCCGATGACTTCTACTTCAAGGATCTGGATACCGGGCTGGAAATCAGCTCCCAGACCCACCTGCCCCGGCTGGCAGAGGCCCGCTACTACGGGCGCACCTGGCAGGTACTGGGCCGGCTGCAATCCTGGCAGACCATCGACCCGACCCTGGATGACGCCGACCTGCCCTACCGGCGCCTGCCCCAGCTGCAATTGACCGGCGACCCGACACTCTACGGCCCGGTGAAAGGGCTGTGGCTATCCGACGTTACCGCCTTCGACCGCAGTGACTCCGACGACAGCGGCAAAGCCACCGGCCTGCGTGGCCACATGGCCCCGGCCCTGACCATGCGCCTGCAAAAACCCTGGGGCTATGTGGAACCCCGCACCCGGCTGTACCACACCCAATACCAGCTCGATAACGTGGACGCCAATGCTGAAGACAGCCCGGACATGACCACCTGGGGCGCCAGCCTGGACTCCGGCCTGTTCTTCGAGCGCCCCGGCAACTGGTTCGGCTCCACCTATACCCAAACCCTGGAACCGCGCCTGTTCCTCAACAAGGTGGCCTACGAAGACCAGAGCGAACTCCCCAACTTCGATTCCGGCGAGCTGACCTTCTCCTACAATTCCCTATTCCGGGAAAACCGCTTCATCGGTTACGACCGTATTGGCGACGAAGAAAAATTGGCGGTAGGCCTGACCAGCCGCTTCCTGCATGATGGCACCGGCCGCGAGCAGCTGCGCCTGCGCGTGGCCCAGGGCTTCTATTTTGAAGACCGCAAAGTGATTACCGACCGGGCCGTGGAAGACCCCACCGACGACCAGACCCCGGTTATCGGCGACGCCCGCTGGAACTTTGCACGCGATTGGTACCTCTACTCAGAAGCCCAGTGGGATACCGAAGAGAACAAGCGCGAACGGTCCAACTTCCAGATCGGCTATAACGACCGGGAGCGCCGCGTCGTCAACCTGGGCTATCACGACCGCCCGGCAGACGACATCCGCGAATCGGAAGTCAGCGCTATTCTGCCGGTTCACCGACACTGGCGGCTGGTTGGCCGCTGGATGTACGACCTGGACAACCAGCGCACACTGGAAACCATGGCCGGTGCCGAATACCGTAATTGCTGCTGGAAGCTGCGACTGCTCAGCCAGCGCGAGCTGGTGGATGACAACGGCGACGGCAACCTCGAGGCGGACAGCACCATCTGGTTCCAGATCCAGATGATCGGCCTGGGCGGCTTTGGCGGCCAGGTGGATTCCCTGCTGGAGCGCAGCATTCCGGGATACAGGAGACAGTATGATTGATAGAACGCAGCACGCTGCACGCCGCACGCTGCATGCCAGACACACCCTGCTTGGCCTGCTGGCCATGGCCGTGCTGATGTTGCCGGCCTGGAGCCAGGCCAAGGTGCAGATGCTCGACCGCATCGTCGCCGTGGTTAACGACGGCGCCATCATGGCCAGCGAACTGGATGAGCGGATCAACACCATCGCCCTGCAGTTTCAGGAAAAAGGCCAGCAACTGCCGCCCCCGGCAGTGATGCGCGAACAGGTGCTCGACCGTATGGTGCTGGAACGCCTGCAGCTGCAACTGGCTGAACGGGCCGGCATCAAGGTCGACGACGCCAGCCTCAACCAGGCCCTGGCCGGCATCGCCCGCCAGAATGGCATGAGCCTGGAAGACTTTGCCACCGCCCTGCGCGAAGACGGCTACGACTGGCCCCAGTTCCGCGAACAAATCCGCGAAGACATGGTGATCTCCCGCCTGCAACAGCGCAGCGTCGCCTCTCGCATTCAGGTAACCGACCGGGAAGTGGATCGCTTCCTGAGCTCGGAAATGGGCAAACAGATGTTCCAGGAAGACTTCCACCTGGGCCACATCCTGGTCCGCGTACCGGCTGAAGCCAGCCCGGAGGACATCACCCAGGCCCGCAGCAAAGCCGAAAGCATCGTCAAAAAACTCAATGACGGTGGTAACTTCCAGCAACTGGCGGTGGCCGAATCCGATGGCCCCAAAGCGTTGGAAGGCGGCGATCTGGGCATGCGCCCGGCGGCCCAATGGCCCACCCTGTTTGCGGAAAATGCCATCGACCTGAATAAAGGCGAGATTTCCGAGCCACTGCGTTCCGGTGCGGGTTTCCATATTCTGAAGATGATCGACCGCAAGGGCGGCGCCGAAAAAGTGGTGACGCAATATCAGGTTCGCCATGTACTGATCAAAACCGACGCCCTGACCAGCGCCGAGCAAGCCCACAAGCAGGCGATACGGCTCCACGACGAAATCGCCGCAGGCAGCCGCCAGTTCAGCGAGACCGCCGCTGAATTCTCCGACGACCCGGGCAGCGCCCGCAATGGCGGTGAACTGGGCTGGGTCAACAAAGGCGAAATGGTCCCCGAATTCGAAGACATGATGCTCAACACCCCCGTGGGTGAGCTGTCCCCGGTGTTCGAAAGCCAGTTCGGCTGGCACTTCCTGCGCGTAGACGATGTGCGTGATGCGGACATGAGCGCCGAATTCCGCCGTATGCAGGCCACCCAGGCCCTGCAGAAACGCCGCTTCGAAGAAGAGCTGGAAACCTGGGTGCAGGAAAAACGCAGCGAGTCCTATGTGGATATCAGGCTATGACGGAACGCCTGACGCCGGATGCCAGATGCCGGACAACGCTTGGCCGTGCTAAAACGCAGCGCCATTCCTTCCAGCACAAGCTAGAGGGTGCTCTCTCCCGTTTGCGGGAGAGGGAGAGGGCATTGGCTTCCGGGGCCCAGCCTCCGGCATTCTGCTAACCCATGTCTCTCGCGCCGCCATCACCTATCGCCATCACCTATGGTGACCCGGCAGGGATCGGGCCGGATCTGGTCCTGACCCTGCCGGATGCTTTTGCCGACGCCCCGCTGGTGGTTATCGGCGATCGCCAGGTGCTGACCGAACGGGCGCAGCAACTGGCCCTGACGGTGCCGCTGGGCGACTGGCAACCCGGCCAGCCACTCCCCACAGGCTGCCTGCCGGTCTGGCATACCCCCGCCGGCGCCAGCGTCACCGCTGGCCAGCCGAATCCGGCCACCGCCAGCGGCACACTCACCATGCTTACCCGCGCCGCCCAGGGCTGCCTGGACGGCACCTTCTCGGCCATGGTCACCGCCCCGGTGGCCAAGAATGTGATTTGTGAGGGCGCCGACCCCACCTTCACCGGGCACACCGAGTTTCTCGCTGAACAGGCGGGGGGGGCGCAGGTGGTGATGATGCTCACCGCCCCGGCCCAAAAGCAGGATTTGCGGGTGGCCCTGGCCACCACTCACCTGCCCCTGAGTCAGGTACCGGCGGCAATTACCCCGGCGAGCCTGATACGCACCCTGACCATTCTCCGTGACGATCTGATCGGCAAATACCGGATTGCCGAGCCTCGCATCATGGTACTGGGGCTCAACCCCCATGCCGGCGAAGGCGGGCATCTGGGGCGCGAAGAACTGGATGTGATCATCCCCACGCTGGAACAGCTGCGCGCCCAGGGCATGGCCCTCACCGGCCCGCTACCCGCCGACACCGCCTTCCAGCCACATCTACTGGAACAGCACGATGCGGTACTGGCCATGTATCATGACCAGGGCCTGCCCGTGCTCAAATACGCCGGTTTTGGCGAAGCCATCAACATCACCCTGGGGTTGCCTTTCATACGCACCTCCGTGGACCATGGCACCGCCTTCGACCTGGCAGGCAGTGGCACAGCCAGCGCCGGCAGCCTGATCGCCGCCACGCGCCAGGCATTGGCGCTGGCCTCAGCGCAATCTGATGCCTGAGGCTGCGCTGATTGCGCATTGATAAAACACGGACAAGACACACCACCCGGCCCCGACCTGAGACCCGCTATGACAGAACACCGCACCCGTAAACGCTTTGGCCAGCACTTCCTGCACGACCGCAACCTGGTCGACCGCATGATCCGCACCCTGGGCCTGCAGGCGGGCGACACCCTGGTGGAAATCGGGCCGGGCCGGGGCGCCCTGACTTACCCCTTGCTGGAAGAGATCCCGCATTTGCATGTGGTCGAGCTGGACCGGGACCTGATCGCCCTGCTGCGCCAGGAAAACACCCCCGACCGGCTGACCATTCACGAAAGCGACGCCCTGCGGTTTGATTTCCGCACCCTGAAACCGGCGGACAAGCCCCTGCGGGTGATCGGCAACCTGCCTTACAACATCTCCACCCCGCTGATCTTTCACCTGCTCGCCCAGGCCGACGCCATCAGCGACATGACCTTCATGCTGCAAAAGGAAGTTGTTGAACGGCTCACCGCCAGCCCCGGCACCCGCGACTGGGGGCGCCTGTCGATCATGGTCCAGTATCACTGTCAGGCGGATTACCTGTTCTTTGTGCCTCCGGAAGCATTCAGCCCTCCTCCCCGGGTGGACTCCGCCGTGGTCCGGCTGATTCCCCATGCCAGCCCGCCACATCCGGCGGATGACGAAGACCACCTGCGCAAACTGGTGGCCCAGGCCTTCACCCAACGGCGCAAGGCCATCCGTAATGGGTTAAAATCCTGGGTTAGCGCCGAACAATTCGAAGCGCTTGGCATTGATGCCGGCCTGCGCCCGGACCAGCTGTCCGTGGCCGATTATGTGGCACTGGCGAACATCAGCCGCCCGAACGCCGACGAAGACAAGGGAGAAAGCACGCCATGAGCGTCACCGAACAAGGCAACAGCGATACCGCCAACGGCGACTCCCGCCACGACATCCGGGTATCCGTGGAAACCGAATTCCTGCCAGACCAGAGCGACGCAGAAAGCGATCGCTGGGTCTTTGCCTACCACATCAGCATCCACAATCAGGGCGCCGTCAGCGCCCGCCTGCTCACCCGCCACTGGGTGATCACCGATGGTGACGAGCGCGTACAGGAAGTCCACGGCGAAGGCGTCATCGGCGAACAGCCCCATATCGCCCCCGGCCAGACCTTCCGCTACACCAGCGGCGCCATCCTGGAAACCGAAGTGGGCAGCATGCGTGGCAGTTACCAGATGATTGGCGAAGATGGCATCCACTTTGACGCACAAATCCCCGCCTTCACCCTTGCGGTACCGCATGCATTGCACTGATTACGCAGGATGCCCAAGGCCTGACGCCCGACGCATGGCCGTTCCGGCCATCATTTTTCAAACCCGCCACAGCGGGAGCGTCAGGCATCAGGCATCCTGCGTCCGGTTTATCACCGGAGGCGCCTTATGAGCGACTACGCCATTGGTGACCTGCAGGGCTGTCTGGGCGCGTTTGACTGTCTGCTGGAGAAAATCGGCTTCAACGCCGATCGTGACCGCCTGTTTCTGGCCGGGGATCTGGTCAATCGGGGGCCGGACTCGCTGGGCACCCTGCGCCGCGTCCACGCCCTGCGTGACAACGTGCATACCGTGCTGGGCAACCATGACCTGCATCTGCTGGCGGTGGCCGACGGCACCTCCCGCAGCAAACGCAAAGATACCCTCAGCGAGATCCTCGATGCACCGGATCGCGCCGAACTGCTCGGTTGGTTACAACAACAGCCCCTGCTGATTCCCCTGCCGGAACACAACGCAGTAATGACCCACGCTGGCATTCCGCCATTGTGGTCACTGGAGCAGGCCAGCCGGCGGGCCGCAGAAGTGGAAACCGTGCTCCGCAGCGACGCCGCCGACACCTTCTTCACCCATATGTACGGCAACACCCCCGCCGGCTGGGACGAACAACTCAGCGGCACGGACCGCTGGCGGGTGATCACCAACCACTTCACCCGCATGCGTTTCGTGGATCAGGACGGCGAGCTGGACCTGACCAGCAAAGGCGAGCCCGACCAGCCCCCCGCCGGGTTCATGCCCTGGTTCCTGCACCCCCGCCGGGTACTCACCGACACCCGCATCCTGTTCGGTCACTGGGCTGCCCTGGAAGGCCACAGCGGAGTCGACAAGGTCGACGCACTGGATACCGGCTGCGTCTGGGGTGGCACTTTGACAGCATTGCGCCTGGACGATCAGGTACGCATCCAGTGCGACTGCTAATCCGTCGTTAAGCACCACGAGTCGTTTCCTTTCCGCCATCCGCAGGTTCCCTTATGCCTGCGGGGAAACCCGCCCGGCGACCGCACAACACGCCTGGTCAACGTTACCGACACCTCGTCATTTTTTTAAAAAAAGTTGCCCGCTTTTCTTTGACTTGTTCCGCCGTTTGGTTCCATGCTAAAGCCAAGACATGCGTTCAGGCGGCGATGACGCGCAGCCCGTTTCCCCCTTTCTTAACGCCATAGCCGACTGACTTTTATCGATAAAGGAAAAACCCTTCATGTAGTTTTGTTGTGACAATGTGCGTTCCGCCAGGAGGAAGCAGGCATGAGTATAATCAGCCACTACCAGGCCCGGTTTGATGCGACCCAGCAAGAAGAAATGTCGCTGGAAGAGTACCTGGAACTGTGCAAGAACGACCCCAGCGCTTACGCCACTGCCGCTGAGCGCATGCTGATGGCCATCGGCGAACCGGAAATGGTCGATACCGCGCAAGACCCTCGCCTGTCACGAATCTTCTCCAACAAGATTATCCGCCGCTACCCCGCCTTCGACGAGTTCTACGGGCTCGAAGACGTCATCGAAAACATCGTCAGCTACTACCGGCACGCCGCCCAGGGCCTGGAAGAAAAGAAACAGATTCTCTATTTGCTTGGGCCGGTGGGTGGCGGCAAATCCTCCCTGGCCGAAAAGCTCAAGGCGCTGATGCAGAAAGTGCCCTTCTATGCGCTCAAGGGCTCGCCGGTAAACGACTCGCCACTGACACTATTCAACCCGGAAGAAGACGGCCCCATCCTCGAAGAGGAATACGGTATTCCCCGCCGTTATATCCGCACCATCATGTCCCCCTGGGCGGTCAAGCGTTTGCATAAATTCGGTGGCGACCTGAGCCAGTTTCGCGTGGTAAAACGCTACCCCTCCATTCTCGACCAGATCGCGGTGGCCAAAACCGAACCCGGTGATGAAAACAACCAGGACATTTCCGCCCTGGTGGGCAAGGTGGATATTCGCAAGCTGGAGGACTTCTCCCAGGATGATCCGGACGCCTACTCTTTTTCCGGGGGGCTGTGCCGGGCCAACCAGGGCCTGCTTGAGTTCGTGGAAATGTTCAAGGCACCGATCAAGGTGTTGCACCCATTGCTCACAGCCACCCAGGAAGGAAACTACAACGGCACCGAGCACATGGGCGCCATCCCTTTCGATGGCATGGTGTTGGCGCATTCCAACGAAGCCGAGTGGCATAGCTTCCGCAACAACAAGAACAACGAAGCCTTTATCGACCGGGTCTATATCGTCAAGGTGCCCTATTGCCTGCGCGTCACCGAAGAGGTGCTGATCTACGACAAGCTGTTGCGCAACTCCAGCCTGCGTGATGCCCACTGCGCCCCGGATACCCTGCACATGCTTGCACAATTCTCCACACTTACCCGGCTGAAAGAACCGGAGAACTCCAGCATTTATTCAAAGATGCGCGTTTATGACGGCGAGAACCTGAAAGACGTGGACCCCCACGCCAAATCCATGCAGGAGTACCGCGACATGGCCGGCGTGGATGAGGGCATGGCCGGGCTCTCCACCCGTTTTGCTTTCAAGATTCTCTCCAAGGTATTCAACTATGACCACTCGGAGGTAGCAGCCAACCCGGTGCACCTGATTCATGTGCTCGAGCAGCGCATTGAGCAGGAACAGTTCCCGCAGGAAAAATCAGAACAATACCGTCGCTTTATCAAGGAATACCTGGTGCCGCGCTACGTAGAGTTCATCGGCAAGGAAATCCAGACTGCTTATCTCGAATCTTATTCCGAGTATGGCCAGAACATTTTCGACCGCTACGTCATCTATGCAGACTTCTGGATTCAGGATCAGGAGTTCCGCGACCCGGATACCGGTGAAATATTCGACCGCCAGGCGCTCAATGAAGACCTGGAAAAAATCGAAAAACCGGCCGGCATCTCCAACCCCAAGGACTTCCGCAACGAAGTGGTCAACTTCGTCCTTCGTGCCCGCGCCAACAACCACGGCAAGAACCCCAGCTGGCTCAGCTACCAGAAACTGCGCGATGTGATCGAAAAGAAAATGTTCTCCAACACCGAAGACCTGCTGCCCGTCATTTCCTTTAACGCCAAAGGCAGCGAGGACGACCAGCGTAAACACAATAACTTCGTGCAACGCATGGTCTCCCGCGGCTACACGGAAAAGCAGGTACGCCTGCTGTCCGAGTGGTACCTGCGGGTGCGTAAGGCGCAATAGGAGACGCAGCATGCTTCACGTAACACGCAACAACACGAAATAACGGTTTTAGCGTTACGCATTGCTCTCTCTACGCCTTGGCGCGATCGCGGAGACAACGTCAAAAAACGCCCAAGTCCCACCCACGTTGTTGCGTCAAGCGTGTCGCCTGAAGCTGCTTCCGGAGGAAGCCCATGAGCTACATTATTGACCGTCGCCTGAACGATAAACGCAAAAGCACCGTTAACCGGCAGCGCTTCCTGCGCCGCTATCGTTCGCACATTCGCGATGCCGTCAACGATGCGGTCAGCCGCCGTTCCATCAAGGACATGGAGCAAGGTGAGCGGATAAGCATTCCCCGCAAGGACCTGTCCGAACCCATTTTCCATCACGGCCCCGGCGGGCAACGCAGCATCGTCCACCCGGGCAACCAGGAATTTCATCAGGGAGACCGCATTCGCCGCCCGGACGGTGGCGGCGGAGGTGGGTCTGGTGAGGGCCAGGCCAGTGATCAGGGCGAGGGCAATGACGAGTTCGCCTTCGAAATCGACAAACAGGAGTTCCTCAATTTCCTGTTTGAAGACCTGGAGCTGCCCAATCTTCTCAAGCGTCACCTGGAAGGGGCACAGATCTTTCAACATCGTCACGGCGGCATCGTCAGCCAGGGCATGCCCGCCAAAATCAATATCGTCCGCTCCATGCGCCAGGCCTCCATGCGCCGCCGCGCCCTCACCGCCGCCACGCGCAAGAAAATACGCACCCTGAAAGCCGAACGGGATGCGCTTCTCGAACAGGATCAGTCGCCACAACGGCAAGCACGCTTGCAGGAGCTGGATGAACAGATCGCCCGACTGGAACGCCGGGTAGAACGCATTCCCTTTCTGGACACGGTGGACCTGCGCTACAACCATCATGTCAAAGTCCCGGTGCCGGTCAGCCGGGCGGTCATGTTCTGCATCATGGATGTGTCCGGCTCCATGAATCAGGACATGAAAGACCTGGCCAAACGTTTCTTTCTGCTTCTCTACCTGTTCCTTGAGCGTAACTACGAGCACACCGAGGTGGTCTTTATCCGACACCACACCAGCGCCAAGGAAGTTAATGAAGAAGAATTTTTCTACTCCCGGGAAACCGGCGGCACCATCGTATCCAGCGCGCTGAAGCTAACCCGCGACATCATCGAGGAACGCTATCCGGTTAACGAATGGAACCTGTATGCCGCCCAGGCCTCCGACGGTGATAACTGGAACGATGACTCACCCGCCTGCGCCAAACTGATCGAAGACGAACTGCTTCCCAAGCTGCAGTACTTTTCCTACGTGGAGGTCATGCCACGGGCTCATCAGGCGCTCTGGGACCACTACCAGAACATTATGCAGCGACACCCGTCTGCTTTTTCCATGGCCCAGATTGATGAGCCCGGGGAGATTTATCCGGTATTTCGCGAGCTGTTCAAAAAACGCATGGAGACCTGAGCATGTTTCTTTCAGAGGGCTCTGACTGGGATTTTGAATTACTGGCCCGCTACGACGAAGCCATTGCGGATCTGGCCCATAACAAATATGGCCTCGACACCTACCCCAACCAGATCGAGGTCATTTCGTCCGAACAAATGATGGATGCCTATTCTTCCGTGGGCATGCCGGTAGGCTACAACCACTGGTCATTCGGCAAACAGTTCGTGGAAGTCGAGGGGCGTTACCGGCGCGGGCATATGGGCCTGGCCTATGAAATCGTGATCAACTCCGACCCCTGCATCGCCTACCTGATGGAAGAAAACAACATCACCATGCAGGCGCTGGTCATCGCCCATGCCAGCTATGGACATAATTCATTCTTCAAGAACAACTACCTTTTCAAAACCTGGACAGATGCCTCGTCCATCATCGATTACCTGGTATTCGCCCGAAACTATATTGCGGACTGTGAGCAACGCCATGGCGTCAAGGCCGTGGAGGAAACCCTGGATTCCTGTCACGCGCTGATGAACTACGGGGTGGACCGCTACAAGCGCCCTTCGCCCATTTCCGCCGTGGAGGAAAAACGCCGGCAACGGGAACGGGAAGCGTCACTGCAGAAACAGATTTCGGAACTCTGGCGCACTTTCCCGCAGTTACAGCCTGCCGTTCAATTACGCGAGGAGACCCCGAACTTTCCGGCTGAGCCCCAGGAAAACCTGCTCTACTTCCTCGAAAAAAACGCCCCCTTACTGGCGCCCTGGCAGCGGGAAATCATCCGTATCGTGCGAAAGATGGCCCAGTACTTTTACCCCCAGCGCCAGACCAAGGTAATGAACGAAGGCTGGGCCTGCCTGTGGCACTACACCTTGCTGAACGATCTTTATGATCAGGGGAAAGTCACGGATGGCTTCATGCTTGAATTTCTCCAGAACCATAGCCAGGTGATTTACCAGCCGCCGTTCACTGCCCCCTTCTACAGCGGCATGAATCCCTACGCCCTGGGTTTCAACATGTTCCAGGACATCCGCCGCATCTGCGAAACCCCGGACGACGAAGACCGGGAATGGTTCCCGGAAATCGCCGGATCGGATTGGTTGGCCACGGTGAAATTCGCCATGGAAAGCTTCAAGGACGAGAGCTTTATTCAGCAGTTTCTTTCGCCGCGCCTGATCCGCTATTTCAAGTTTTTCCAGATCGCTGACGACGACCGTAACGACTACGTGGAAGTGGGCGCCATTCATAACGAACAAGGTTACCGCAAGGTCCGTGATGCGCTGGCAGAGCAATACAACCTGAGCATTCAGGAACCCAACATCCAGGTGGTCAACGCCAATGTCCACGGCGACCGCACGCTGACCTTGCGCCACCAACGCAGCAGCGGCCGGCCCCTGGATGAAAACAGTGCCCGCGAGGTACTACGCCATCTGCACCGCTTGTGGCAGTTCGAGGTCCGCCTGGAAAGTGTTGAGCACGGCAGCGTACTGAACGAATTCAGCATGCCACCGCCCACCGTTATTTCCTGATCCGGGCCAGGCTGACATCACGGCACCGGATCCGGGGTAGCGGCTGCCTCTGACTCTGCCATTTGCTTCAGCTGGCGGCGCACCTTGTGATCCCCCAGCAAGAAAAGCGACAACGCGAGCACAATCAATGCAGCGCCTGCCAGCACCAAAGCACCAAGGCTTTCGCCGTTGAACAAGCTACCCAGCGACAGCGCCAACACCGGTGTTATCAGCGTCACCAGCGCCACGGTGGCCGCAGGCAAGCGCGCCAGCACCTGGTAGTAGCAGTAAAAACCCAACAGCGAGCCAAACACCGCCAGATACAGGATGGCGGACAGGCCCCGATAGTCACCGCTAAAACTCAACGTCTGCCCGGTAATCAACATGCCGACGGCGTAGCAGGGTAACGACAACAGCAAGCCACCCACGGTTTGCTGCATGGGCTGCAGCCCGGCGGCCACACGTTGCACGGCGATGCCACTGCCGGCAAACAGGGTCACCGCGCTGAGCATCCACAGCAAACCGACGCCCCGGTCCCCCATGCCTTGCCCGGCAACCAGCACATGCAGGCTGTCATCAAATACCAATGCCAATCCGGCCAGGCCGATCAGGCAGGCACTCCAATGCCAGCGATTGAGCCGTACCCCACCCGGCAAGCCTTGCAGCATCAGCCCGGAAAGTAACGGCGCCAGGCCAAAAATCACCGAGATCAACCCGGAAGGCAGGTGCGCCGCCGCCATATAACTACAGCCCATGGCTCCAAAAATACCCGGCAGGGACGCCAGGTAGCTGAGCTGCGCCCGGCGATGCAGCGGCAACGGCTGGCCTTTCATCCACAACCAGCCCAGTCCCAGCAGCGCAGCGATGCCCATACGCACACCGGCTGCCGCCAGTGGCGCCATGGCCTCACCACTCCATTTAATCCCCAACGGCGTGGTTGCCCACACCGCCACCACGATCAAATACGCTGCCAGGGTTGGCATGTCGTTCTCCTAGGTTTGAGAGGAGCGAGTTGAAAGTTCAAAGTTGAAAGGCGCGATCAAGACAGGAGCCAACCGAACACCTCATTCACCGCGCCGCAAGCAAACGGCGAGTATTTCGCTCTATTAATCATGCAGCGCGGCGATAACGATCAATGAGTGACAAGGCCCTATTTCGCGCTTTTCAACTTTGAACTTTCAACTCGCAACTAAAACCGACCTGCAAACCCCCAAAACGAAAAAAGGCCGCGGGTCGGGGACGCTGCGGCCTTTTTTGATAACTGAAACTTTCAGTCACACAGCCGTCGTCCCTGCGCACGCCATTTGCGTGCACAGCGGTCGACGACCAGCATCAAAGAGTAATGGGCTGAAGTCGGTGCATCCTCGCCTCTGTTGTGCCTGAAAGAGCGGCAATCTAGGCGCGAGGAGCGATGTTTGGCTTGCCCAAATGAGCGACGAGCAACAACGAGTGCCGCTCTTTCAGGCGCAACCCGAAGGGCTGGGCCCCTTTTTCCGTCTGACTGCGCTGGATGAGACTCACATAGCGAACTATGCCGCGCCTCATCCAGCGCAGTCAGACAAAAAAATGAACTCCAGCAGAGACGAGGATGCACCGTCTTCAGCCCCTTAGTTTCAGTACGATAGAAAGCATGCGACCATTCTGCTCAAGAACTCACAGGTAAACAAGATGAAAGTGTATCTGGTGGGCGGTGCGGTGCGGGATTCCCTGCTCGGCCTCCCCGTGACGGAAAAGGACTGGGTCGTGGTTGGTGCCACTCCGGAAGAAATGGAAGCCAACGGGTTTCGCCCCGTGGGCAAGGATTTCCCGGTATTCCTGCACCCCGACACCCAGGAAGAATACGCCCTGGCCCGCACCGAGCGAAAATCCGGCCATGGCTACGGTGGCTTCACCTTCCATGCCGCCAGCGATGTCTCCCTGGAAGAGGACCTGATTCGCCGCGACCTGACCATCAATGCCATGGCGCGCTCAGAAGGTGGCGAGGTGGTCGACCCTTTTCATGGCAAGGTCGATCTAAAAGCCCGCTTGCTACGGCATGTTTCCCCCGCTTTTGCCGAAGACCCGCTGCGGGTATTGCGCGTGGCACGATTCGCTGCCCGTTATTACTGGCTCGGATTCCGCGTCGCTGACGACACCCTGACACTGATGCGCCAGCTCA
>NZ_LWEZ01001217.1:0-7420 GCF_001634945.1 Alcanivorax sp. HI0044 | reverse complement strand
CCCCTGGACGGGTTTGCGGTGTTTCGTGTGGCCGCAGTGGGCCTGCGCCTTATCAATTGGCTGTGGTAACCGCTTGATAGCAGGGACGCGAATGGTTATCAGGGCAATATATCGGATTCATGCTGGAAAGATAACTGCGTCACACCCCAATGGGGTGAAAGGGCATTTTGCCGGTTAAAAGGCCGCTGCCCATTCTGCTTGCCGGGTTCAGGTCGGTGTCAGCCAGCATTCAGTTTGCGTTCAGCTTGGCGCGTTATGGTTCTCCCGACTTCAACGAAAAGGAGAGCAAACATGACTTTGACCAAAACAACATTGATGGCTGCGGTATTGGGTGTGGCGTCTGTCAGTGCAGTACAGGCCGATGACGTACCCCATAGCCAGATCGATACACTGGTGAAAGACGGCACTATCCAGTCCCTGGATAAACTCGATAAGGTAGTATTGGACAAGCACCCCAATGCGAAAATTACCGACACGGATCTGGAAAACGAGTATGGCCGCTACATCTACCAGGTTGAGCTGCGCGACCCGCAGGGCGTGGAGTGGGATCTGGATATCGATGCCAGCAATGGTGACGTGCTGGGCGAAGAGAAGGACTGAGTCCTTGCTTTCCCACACATTGCCGGGCCGATGGCCACGCAAGAGCAGGGCGATCTTGATCGCCCTGTTGTGCGTGTGTTCGCTCTCCAGTGTGGCCGATGACATTAGCCAGGATGAAGCCTTGCGGCTACGTCAGCAGGGGGAAATCCTGTCGCTTGCGTCGTTGCTGAAAACGCTGGAACAACGCTACCCGCAAGGTCGTGTGCTGGAGGTCGAGCTGGAACGTGACGATGGCCTGCTGATCTATGAAATTGAGTTGCTGACCCGGGACCAGGTGGTCCGCGAGATTGAAATGGATGCCCGCACCGCAGACATCCTTGATGACGAGCGTGACGACTGATGCGGATTCTTCTGGTCGAAGACAGTATCCCGCTGGCGGATCAGCTCATGCCCATGCTTCGTGAGCATGGCTACGCGGTGGATTGGCTGGCGGATGGTCGTGATGCCTTGCCCGCGCTCAATGATGATCCGTTTGATCTGGTGATTCTGGACCTGGGTCTGCCGGGTCTGGATGGTTTGCAGGTTCTGCAGCAGTGGCGCGGGGACAATCAACAGGTGCCCGTGCTGATCCTCACGGCCCGCGACAGCTGGGCGGAACGCATTGAAGGCCTGCAAAGCGGGGCCGATGACTACCTGGCCAAACCGTTTCACCCTGACGAACTGTTACTGCGGGTACAGGCCTTGTTGCGGCGCACCCATGGCCGGGCGAATACGGCCCAGCTGACGGCGGGCACTTTCAAACTGGATGAAAACCGCCAGAGCGTCTGGTCTGGGGAAACGGAAATCACCCTGACCGGCGCAGAATTCCGCATGCTCCGATACTTCATGCATAACCCTGATCGATTGCTTTCCAAAGGGCAGCTGGCCTCTCATCTGTACGATAACGAAAGTGACCGCGACTCCAACGTACTGGAAGTACACGTGAACCGCCTGCGCCGCAAGCTGGGGAAAAGCGTGATCGAAACCCGCCGTGGGCAGGGGTATGTCTTCACCGGGCAAGCGCGATGACCTCCATGGGGCGTCGGCTGGGAATCAGCCTGTTCGTCAGCCTGCTGCTGGCCGGGGTGGTGATCAGCCAGGGGGCGCTGTGGTGGCTGGAGCGCGATCAGCGCCTGACCCTGAGCCTGCAGTTACGCGATGATGCCGCCGGGGTGTTGGCCGCACTGATGGCCGACCCACAAGGACGCTTGAGCCTGGATACCTCCCGTTTGCATCCTGCTTACCGACGGCCCCTGTCCGGGCGTTATTTTGTGGTGTTGTTGGGGGAGCAGCGTTGGCGGTCGCGCTCGCTGTGGGATCAGCAGCTGGAGGTGCCTGCGCAGCCGGGGGTGCATGCAGCCTTGCAAACCGGGCCGGCGGATCAGCAGTTGCTGCGCTTTCGCGGTGAATACGAAAAAAAAGGCCAGCCCATCACTGTGGTGGTGGCCCAGGATTACACCCCGATTCTGCACACCTATAACCAGACGCGCACCGTGGTGCTGGTGGTCTGGGTGGTGGTGTTGCTGGTATTGGCCGGCGTCCAGCAGTGGTTACTGCGCCGGGGCCTGGCCCCCCTTCGCCGGGCACGGGACGAAATTGAACAACTGCGCGGCGGGCAGCGTCATGAATTGAGCGAGACAGTGGCGTTGGAGCTGCATCCCCTGGTGGTAGAGATCAACCGGTTGCAGCGCCATACGGAGCAGCAACTCCAGCGTTCCCGTCATGCGCTGGGTGACCTTGGCCATGCGCTGAAAACCCCGCTGGCGATTCTCAAGAATCGCTGCACGGAGGAACTGGCGGCGTCGGACCCGGAGTTGCATGCTCTGCTCTGCGAACAGCTGGCGCAGATGGAAGCCAACATTCGCCGCGCCCTGGGGAGGGCCCGGGTCGCGGCGGGCGTGACGACCAGTAATCCATTTTCTCCGGCGCAGGATATCCCCCTGTTGCTGACCACGCTGGAGCAGGCTCACCGGCGTGACCTGGACATCCATCTGGAGATGGCGGCGCTACCGGCTCAGCCGTTTGATCGCGATGACATGCTCGAAGTGTTGGGCAATGTGCTGGATAACGCCTTCAAATGGGCGAATCGTCGTGTCCGCGTGGCGGTACACGTGGTGGAAGAACGCTGTGCGGACAATGAAGAGCGCAAGCAGCTGATACTGTGTGTGGAGGATGATGGCCCCGGTATCCAGGAAGATCGCCGCGAACAGGTGCTACAACGGGGGCTGCGCCTGGATGAGCGCGCTGCTGGCCACGGGCTGGGATTGTCGATCGTCAGCGATACCGTGGCGGCTTACGGTGGCAAACTGGTGCTGGATGAAAGCCCCTCGGGCGGGTTGCGGGTTGGTCTGCATTTCCCCCACCCGCAGTGAAAACAGCGGCAATTAGCGGGAACCGGACGTGCAAAACGCACTCACAACGGGTAAGTGTTCAAAAACATGCCAGTGAGGAGGTGCCATGAAGGGGGAATCGATTCAGCGTCAATGGAGTCAGGGGCTGGGTGTCCTGCTTTGCCTGTTGTTGAGTCGTTTGGCGCTGGCAGAGCCGGTGGCGCTGGATGCACAGCTCTCGGGTTATGCCTATCCTTATCCGGTCCAGACCCTGGCCGTGACGGATCAGCAACAGCGCCTGGAAATGGCGTATATGGATGTGACGCCGGAAGATGCCAATGGCGAAACGGTGCTGTTACTCCATGGCAAGAACTTCTCCGGGGCATATTGGGAAACCACCATGGCTGCCCTGCTTGAGCAGGGCTATCGCGTGGTGGTGCCGGATCAGATCGGTTTCGGGAAATCCTCAAAGCCCGCCCATTTTCAGTACAGTTTTCAGGTGCTGGCTGATCAAACCCGACGTTTGCTGGATACGCTCAAGGTGGACAGCGCGACCGTGGTCGGCCACTCCATGGGAGGCATGCTCGCGACCCGCTTTGCCCTGATGTTCCCGCAACGCAGTGATGCGCTGGTATTGGTGAACCCCATTGGCCTGGAAGACTGGCGCCCGGTGGTGCCCTGGCAATCCGTGGATGCCTGGTATGAAGGGGAGCTGAAGAAAACCCCGGAAAA
Organism: Alcanivorax sp. HI0044; assembly: GCF_001634945.1. Classification (NCBI taxonomy): domain Bacteria; kingdom Pseudomonadati; phylum Pseudomonadota; class Gammaproteobacteria; order Oceanospirillales; family Alcanivoracaceae; genus Alcanivorax; species Alcanivorax sp. HI0044. Next base: position 3,779 of record NZ_LWEZ01001217.1, on the reverse strand, counting down.
AGTGAAGGCCTATATGACGGCCAGCTATTTCGATGGCCAGTGGAAAGACGATTATGCCCCCTTGCTGACCTTGCAACAGGGCTGGATTCGCGGGCCGGACTACCCGCGTATTGCCTGGAATTCCGCCCTTGCCTACGACATGATTTACAGCCAGCCGGTGGTGCAGGATTTTGCGCGGCTTGAGGTGCCCACCCTGTTGATCATCGGCACCCGGGACCGCACCGCGCTGGGACGTAACCGGGCACCGGAATCAGAGCGTGCCCAACTGGGGCGCTATGACCAGCTGGGCAAGAAAGCGGCGCAACGCATTCCTGATGCGACTCTGGTTGAATTGGAGGGCATCGGTCATGTTCCACAATATGAAGCGTTTGATGCATACCGCGAGGCGTTACTGAATTTTCTGACGACCCGTTGTCGGGCTGTCTGGCCCAGGGAGGGGTATCATGGCTGTGCTGTCATTGTATGAACCGGTGAACTGGCTCAAGCCGGTGGCCGATGACGTCTGGATTGTCGATGGGCCGGTGATACATATGGCCCTGTATGGGGCAGGGCTTCCCTTCACGACCCGGATGACCATTGTGCGTTTGCCGGGCAACCGGTTGTGGCTGCATTCACCGGTGGCGTGGAACGCGCCCCTGGCCAGGCAGCTGGAAACCCTGGGCACGGTGACGCATCTGGTGTCGCCCAACCGGATTCACTACGCCTATATCGCTGACTGGTCGGCACACTATCCCGAGGCCCGTTGCTGGGCCTCACCGGGGGTGAGAGAGCGAGCCAGTAGCCAGAATATATCTGTGTCGTTCAGCGATGATCTGGGCGACCGTCCGCCGCCGGAATGGCATGACACTCTTGATCAGTTGTGCTTTCGCGGCAGCTCGGTGATGGAGGAGGTGGTGTTTTTGCATCGCCCCAGCCGCACGCTGATCCTGGCTGATCTAATCGAGAATTTTGATCCCGGCAAAGTGCATTGGCGCCTGCGGTGGCTGCTGCGCCTGGCGGGTGTGGTTGCACCGCACGGACAGGCGCCACTGGATTACCGGTTTACTTTTCGGGGCGGCAAGGATCAGGCACGGGCCAGCTTCCAGCGCATGCTGCAATGGCAACCGGAGCGCATCGTGCTGGCCCATGGTAACTGGATTGACCACGATGGCACCCAGGCGCTGAAGCGCGCCTTTCGCTGGCTGGGTTAAGCGCGGGTACGCTGAGTCGCCACCGGATTAATCGAGACCGGCACGCCACTCATGAAGGCCTGATTACTGAGTTTCTCAAAGCTGCCGGGGCCGTTGGGAAGCAGTGCGTTGATGTTCACTCCCGGGTGCTGCTGCGCCACGCGCATCCCCGGTGTTTGCCGGTTGCCCCAGCCGTGGGTCATGGCGACCACACCTTCACGCAGACTGTCGTCACTGCGCACCTTGACTCGCACCCGCCCGTAGGTATTGCTGGCCTCGACTTCGTCGCCGTCATCAATGCCTATGGACTGGAGGTCTGCCGGGTTCATGTGCAGCGCATTGCTGGCATGGGCGCCACGTTTCAGTGTCGGCACATTCTGGTACCAGCTGTTGTGCATGTAGTTGGTACGCAGGTTGATCAGCCGGAAGGCTGGAGTCGAGGTGGTCAGGGCCTGAAATTGCTGGTTGGCCAGTTCCATGGCATCAGCAAATAGCGGTGGGCAGCAATCGACCCGTTTGTCATCAGTTTGAATGAAATCCGTATAGAAGCGGCCGATGGATTGAGTGTCCAGCACGGTGGTGCCGGATGGCTGTTGTGCCAGTGTGTCCACGCAAAGCCCGGTACGTGACAGCATGTGATCCAGCCGGCCGAATGGGCGGGGCGGGTCCTGCTCCAGCATGGGCGCGTGCCGTCCCATGGCCTGCAACAGGTGCGACAGAATCCACCATTCTTCACGGCGTTGTGCGGCGGGCGGAACCACCGCGTCAGTGTATTGCACATAGGGCTGGTACTGCATGCCCAGCCCACAGATATTCAGGTCCGGGCGTTCCAGCATGTCTGCCGAGGGCAGCAAGTAATGTGCGTATTCCCCCGTGGCATTGCGGAACAGATCAATGACGATCAACAGGTCCAGCTTTTCCAGCGCCTGGCGCCAGCGGCCTTCACCGCCCACGCTGAGCAAGGGGTTGCCGGCAATCACTACCAGGGCGCGGATCGGGTTGTCGTCGTCGAGGATCATGTCTGGCAGCAGGTTGCCGGCCAAGGCGCCGCGGATATGCCGCATTTCCCCATGCTGGGAGGGAAAAAATACGTTATCAAGGCGGGCGCGGCCGGCCTTGGCGGCGGGGTAGAACCCTTCGCTGTAGAAGTTGCCGCCGGGCTTGTCCAGGTTGCCGGTAACGAAGCTCAGCATCTGCAGTAGCCAATAACAGAGTGTGCCGTGCTGGCCCATGTTGACGCCGGTGGACATGTGCACGCAGGCACGCTCTGCGCCACTGAACGTATCTGCCAGGTCACGAATGGTGTCGGCACCCAGGCCTACCACCTCGGCCACGGCATCAGCGGAGTAGGGGGCAATAAAAGCACGCAAGGCATCTATGCGCGTGCCATGCTCGCGAATGACGTTTTCATCGAAACGGCCCAGCGCATCCATTTCATGGAGCAGGGCGGCCATCAAATAGAGGTCCGTGTCGGGAAGGATTTGTATCACTTCCCCGGTTTTGGGGCTGGCGGATTCGATTAGGCGGGGGTTGATGTAGAACACCTGGGCGCTGCGCTGGCAGGCGGTGCGGATCTTGGCCATGGGGTCGGCGATGGAGATGAAACTCATGTGCGAGACTTTCGGATTTTCGCCGAACATGAGCAGGCAATCGGTGTTCTCGATATCCGGTACCGGGTGCAGGGTGCTGGTGCCGAACACGGCTTCGCCGGCGGCAAATTTGTTGGCGCAGTCCTGGGTGCCGGAGTTGAAAATGCGCCGGCTGCCCATGGCCATGAAGAAATCGCCAATGGCCTGACTGCCCAGGGCGTTGAAAGCCGAGGGGTTGCCAATATAGCCGCCGATGGCATCCGGCCCGTGCTGTGTGTGGATCCGGGTGAGAGCGGTGCCGATGTCTGTTATCGCACTGTCCCAGTCCCGGGGTTGCCATTGGCCTTCACCGGGCCGGCGGCTGCCTTGCCGTACCTGGGGCTGATCGAGGCGATCCGGGTCCTGGTGGATGGCCAGGTAGTTAATGCCCTTGTGGCAGGCAAAACCTTTGCTGACAGGGTGGGCCTTGTCCGGTTGCAGGCGGGTGACTTTGCCGTCGTCGACCTGGGCAATCAGTGCGCAGGAGGGTTCACAGACCCGGCAAAATGTTGGAATGGATTTCATGGCAGCCTCCCTGACGATTCAGTCAGGCTAGCCAATCACGCCCGGGCAGGACATGACCGTTCCACTCATTTGTGGCGTCGCGGTTATGGGGCGGGCCCGCAGGGTCAGGAGGAAGGCTGTGACAGGGCGGCCATGATCAGGGCAATGGACTGCTCGCTGACGGTCTCGATATCTTCCCGGTTCACGTAAATGCCATCAATCAGCAGCCGGCACAGGCCGTGGACGGTGGCCCAGCTGGCCTGGGCCACGCGCAGGGAATCGGTTCTCGCCGGCAGGCGGCCCGCCAGCAGCGTTGCCAGTCGCTCGGCATAGTGACGGAAGCTGCGATAGGCGATGGTTTTGAGTTCATCGGTGGGCTCGCCGCCTTTCCAGATAGTGCGCCCGAACATCAGTTCGTACTGTTCCGGGTTCTCGGTGGCAAAGCGCAGATATTCCCGGACAAAATTTTGAATGCTTT
>NZ_LWEZ01001216.1:0-2240 GCF_001634945.1 Alcanivorax sp. HI0044 | reverse complement strand
GGTGCGTGACCGGGAGGCTCCTGCTTCCACGGATACCAGCGATCCGGTTGCCGCCCTGCTGGATTGGCATGCTTCCGCCACCGATGAGCAGAAAAAACTGATCGGCATTTTGTGCCGCGGTGCCTTTGCCATGGCGCTGGGCGATCAGAGCGAGCATGAACCCCGGCCGCTGGATAAAGTGATTCTCGATTTCCGCAACCGCCAGCTGGCGCAGCGTATTATCGCAGATGACAGCCAGCGCATTTATATCACCTACGGCGCGGCCCATTTGCCCGGTGTGCTGGCCTCCCTGCAAGCCGCTGATCCGGGCTGGCAGATCACCACGGTGAAATGGATGCGAGGCATGGCGACCCCGGAACACCTTGAAGGTGCCTTGCCGTCCATGCCTTAGTGGGAAAGAAAGGCCGCACTGGTGCGAAGATTGATTCCATAAAGACAACAGGATGCACAAAGAATGATGAAGCGAATTGGATGGATGCTGGTGCTGGCGTTGGGGCTGCTGGCAGGGTGCAGCAGCAGTGGTCATGGCGAACAGGACGACAGGGCCTTACGGGTTGGTGTCATGCCCGATTACCCGCCGCTGGTGTTTCGCGAGGACGCCAAGGTTGTGGGGCTGGAGCGGGACTTTGCCGAGCAATTATCCAGTGATCTTGAGCGCCCTCTGTCTTTGCATGAATACACGCAACTGAGTGATCTGTTTGCGGCGCTGAAGAATAACGAAATCGATATCATCATGTCCGGTATTTCCATAACGCCTGCTCGGCAGGAGGCCTTCGCATTCAGCCTGCCTTATACCACCATCGGCCAGATGGCCATGATTCGTCTTGACGATGCCGCCCGGCTGGCCACGCCCGGCGCCTTGTTTACCGGGCGCTACCGGGTGGGTTACAAGAACGGCACTACCGGGGAGGCGTTCGTGCAAGAGACCATGGATGCGCAGACCCGGGGGTTCAACAGCAATACTGAAGCGACCCAGGCCCTGGTTAACGGTGACATTGATGCGTTCATTCACGATGCGCCCACGGTCTGGAACCTGGCTAACAAGCATGAGTACCCGGTGAAGTTGCTGGGCCTGTACAAACCGCTTACCAAGGAACAACTGGCGTGGGTAATGCGCAAGCAAGACAGCGAACTGAAACAGCAAGTGGATACGGTGCTGAAGAGTTGGGTAAATAACGGTTTTCTGATGCAGGCAAAAACCCAATGGATTCCGGTGAAAATTCTTTCCGGGCAGTGATTTTTTGTAGGTCGGGTTAGTCGCGTAGCGACGTAACCCGACAAGCTTTTTTATTTAGATATCCGCGAAATTCTCCCCACCCTTTAACCAGCGGCGTAACAGCGGTTCAACCCACTGCGGGCAGTCGTGCATCAGTTTGGTGGCCACGTCTTTGGCCGGTTCCATCAGGGCTTCATCGCGAACCAGGTCGGCAATGCGAAAGGCCAGGTCCCCGGTCTGGCGAGTGCCCAGCCATTCCCCGGGGCCGCGCAGTTTCAGATCTTCTTCGGCAATAACAAAACCGTCGGTGGTGTCGCGCATGACCGCCAGCCGCCGTTTGCCGGTGAGTGATAGCGGGTTCTTGTACAGCAGCAGACAATAGCTTTGCTCGCCGCCCCGCCCTACGCGTCCGCGTAGCTGATGTAATTGTGCCAGGCCCAGCCGTTCGGCATTTTCCATCACCATAAGCGTGGCGTTGGGGACATCCACGCCCACCTCGATCACCGTAGTGGCGATCAGCAGTTGCGCGTCACCCCGGGAAAAGCGGGCCATCCGTTCGGCTTTTTCTTTTGCTTTCATGCGTCCGTGGACCAGCTCTACGTTCAGGTCGGGCAAGGCCACCTGCAATTCCGCGAAGGTAGCTTCCGCTGCCTGGGCCTGCAGTTCTTCTGATTCCTCGATGAGCGTGCAGACCCAGTAAGCCTGGGTATTCCCTTTTTTGGTGTCAGGGCGGCAGGCATCGTTGATCCGTTCGATCACCTGGGGGCGGCGGCCTTCCGGCAGCACCAGGGTGTCGATGGGCTTGCGCCCCGGCGGCATTTCGTCGATCACCGAGGTGTCCAGATCGCCGTACACGCTCATGGCCAGGGTGCGGGGAATGGGGGTGGCGGTGAGCGTTAGCTGGTGGGGGACCTGGCTGCCGTTGGCGGTATCAAAGCGGCCTTTTTCGCGCAGGGAAAGGCGTTGCTGCACGCCGAAACGGTGTTGCTCCTCAATGATGGTGAGCCCGAGCCGGTGGAATTGC
>NZ_LWEZ01001215.1:0-678 GCF_001634945.1 Alcanivorax sp. HI0044 | reverse complement strand
TCAAAGTAAAAAGGGGCAGCTTCTGCCCCTTTTTACTTTGAGGATTCGACATGAGCTTTGATCACACCAAGTACCAGCCATTTCCTGTTATCGACAAGCCCGACCGTCGCTGGCCCAACCAGCGTATCGAGAAAGCCCCGCTGTGGGCGGCGGTAGACCTGCGCGATGGCAATCAGGCGCTGATCAAACCCATGTCCGTGGCCCAGAAACGCCAGTTCTTCCAGATGTTGGTGGAGCTGGGCTTCAAGGAAATCGAGGTGGGCTTTCCCTCCGCCAGCCAGATTGATTTTGATTTCTGCCGGGCACTGATCGAGGAAGATCTGGTGCCCGACGATGTGCATATCCAGGTGCTTACCCAGGCCCGCGAGGAATTGATTGCGCGGACCTTCGAGTCCCTGAAAGGGGCAAAGAACGCCATCGTGCATATCTACAACGCCACCTCGCCCACGTTCCGTGAGCAGGTGTTCAACGTGGACAAGGCCGGTTGCAAGGCCATTGCCGTGCGTGCCGCTGAATGGGTGCGCGATTGCGCGGCCAAACAGCCGGAAACCCACTGGAGCTTCCAGTATTCTCCGGAAACCTTCAGTGCCACCGAAACCGATTTCGCCATCGAAGTCATCGATGCGGTGAACAACGTGTGGCGTCCGGATCAGGGCCAGCGGGTGATCATCAACCTGC
>NZ_LWEZ01001214.1:0-1838 GCF_001634945.1 Alcanivorax sp. HI0044 | reverse complement strand
GTCTGCCATCTGTTGCGTTTGTGAGGGTGTCATCATGGGCTATCCAGCTCCATCGGGTTCATCCTTGGACTTTCATTGTCATCTATCCCTGCATCCCCGTCCCAAGCATAGGCGGGCGCCCGGAAACAGGCAAAATTCTGTGCCATACGTCGGTTAATCCACGACAGGCGCACTAAAGGCTGCAAAATCATGCCTCAGGAGGCGCTTAGCCGCCCCCGCACCTTGAAGCGGGGGGCCTGATTCCCTACCATCTTCCGGTTCTGAGCCAATCACCTGGATCCCCTGTCTCATGAGTGTGAGCTATCAACTGCCCGATGGGGCAAGCATGGAGTTTGAGCAACCCGCCTCCGCCTTCGAAATCGCCGGACGCATCAGCAAAAAACTCGCCAAGCAAGCCCTGGCCGCCAAGGCCAACGGCAACCTGATCGACGTCTATCTGCCCATCGACGACGGCGCCACGGTGGAAATCATCACCCGGGAGACCGACGAGGCCCTGGAACTGATTCGCCACGATGCCGCCCATGTCATGGCCGAAGCCGTGCAGGAGCTGTTCCCGGATACCCAGGTGACCATTGGCCCGACCATTGCCAACGGCTTCTACTATGACTTCCATCGGGACACCCCGTTCACTCCGGATGACCTGAAAACCATTGAAAAGCGCATGCAGGATATTGTGCGCCGCAATGAGGAAATCCGCCGTGAAGTCTGGGACCGTGATGAAGCTGTGGCCTTTTTCCTGGAGAAAGGCGAAGAATTCAAGGCCGAAATCATCCGCGAGCTGCCCGCCGACCAGGAAGTAAGCCTGTACCGCCAGGGCGATTTCATCGACCTGTGCCGCGGCCCACACCTGCCCAGCACCAGCAAGCTGGGCGACGGTTTCAAGCTGACCAAGGTGGCCGGCGCCTACTGGCGGGGCGATGCCAACAATGCCCAGCTACAGCGCATTTACGGCACCGCCTGGCGCGACAAGAAAGAATTGAACGCCCACCTCAAGCAGCTTGAGGAAGCGGAAAAACGTGACCACCGCAAACTCGCCAGGGAAATGGGCCTGTTCCATATCCAGCAGGAAGCGGTGGGCAGCATGTTCTGGCACCCGAAGGGCTGGCGCATGCGCCAGAACCTGGAAAACTACATCCGCGGCAAGATGGAAAAAGGCGGCTATCAGGAAGTCTCCACCCCGCAGATGATGGACCGCATCCTCTGGGAACAGTCCGGCCACTGGGACAAGTACGGCGAAGACATGTTCACCGTCTGCACCCACGACCACAAAGAAATGGCCGTGAAGCCGATGAACTGCCCGGGCCACGTGCAGATTTTCAAGCAAGGCATCACCAGCTACCGGGACCTGCCGATTCGTCTGGGCGAATTCACCACCCTGTTCCGTAACGAGGCCCATGGTGCCCTGCATGGCTTGATGCGTGCCCGCTCGTTCAGCCAGGACGATGCGCATATCTTCTGTACCGAAGAACAGGTCAACGAGGAAACCGCCGGCTTTATCAAGATGCTGCGCGAAGTCTACGAAGACTTCGGCTTCGACAGCTTCCGCATCAAATTTTCCGATCGCCCGGACAACCGTGCCGGCTCCGACGAAACCTGGGACAAGGCCGAAGGCGCCCTGCGCTCTGCGGTGGAATCCCTGGGGCTGGAATGCGAACTGAACCCGGGCGAAGGCGCTTTCTATGGCCCGAAACTGGAATTCGTACTGCGTGACGCCATTGGCCGCGACTGGCAGTGCGGCACCCTGCAAGTGGACTTCGTGTTGCCTGATCGTCTGGATGCGGAATACGTGGCCGAAGACGGTTCCCGCCAGCGTCCGGTGATGCTGCACCGTGCGGTGC
>NZ_LWEZ01001213.1:0-10519 GCF_001634945.1 Alcanivorax sp. HI0044 | reverse complement strand
ACTGGGTGGTGAAACTGCTGCTCATGCCCGTGGGCGGCGTCACCGATGTGCTCAGCTATGGCGGTGAAGTGCGCCAGTATCAGGTCAACGTGAACCCCACCCGGTTGCTCGCCTACGACTTGAGCCTGCAACAGGTCATGGATGCCATTGCCGCCAACAACCGCAACGCCGGTGGCTGGTATCTGGATCGCGGCGCCGAGCAACTGGTGATTCGTGGCATGGGCTGGGTCGGCAGTGGCGAGCAAGGGCTCGGCGACATTGCCGCCATTCCCCTCAAGGAAGTGGACGGCACCCAGGTGCGCGTGAGTGATGTGGCGAAAGTGGAATTCGGCGGCGAGATCCGTCAGGGCGCGCTCACCATGACCCGCCGCGATGCCAACGGTGAACCGCAAGCGTTAGGTGAAGTGGTGGCGGGCATTGTGCTCAAGCGCATGGGCGCCAACACCAAGGCCACCATTGATGGCATCAAGGAGCGCGAAGCGCGCATCCAGCAGGCCCTGCCGGAGGGTGTGCAGTTCGAGGTGTTCTACGATCAGGCGGACCTGGTGGAAAAAGCAGTGAGCACCGTGGTTACCGCCTTGCTGCTGGCGTTTGTGTTTATCGTCATCGTACTGGCCCTGTTCCTGATGAACCTGCGCGCCACCGCGTTGGTATTGTTGTCCATTCCGCTCTCCATCGGCCTGGCCTTGTTGGCGATGGCCAGCCTGGGCATGTCCGCCAACCTGATGTCACTGGGTGGCCTGGCCGTGGCCATCGGCATGCTGGTGGATGGCTCCGTGGTGATGGTGGAAAACATCTTCAAACATCTGAGCCGAAAAGAGGGTAGCCACGACACCAAAGGCGGCATTGCCTTACGCGTGAAAGACGCCGCCCAGGAAGTGGCACGCCCGGTGTTCTTCGCCGCCAGCATTATCCTGGTGGTGTTCCTGCCCCTGTTCGCCTTCGAAGGGGTGGAAGCAAAAATGTTCGTACCCATGGCCATCAGCATCATGCTGGCCATGACTGCCGCTGTATTGGTAGCGCTGATCGTGGTGCCGGCGCTGGCCGGTTTCCTGTTCCGCAACGGCGTGGAAGAAAAGCCCAACCGGTTGGTGAACTGGCTGGAGGGGCATTACCGCACCGTGCTCGGCAAGGCTATGAAGGCGCGTAAAGTGGTGGTCGGCACCGCCGTGGGGTTATTCGCGTTGGCGCTGGCGACCACCCCCTTTATCGGCACCGAATTCGTGCCGGTACTGGAAGAAGGTACCCTGGCCTTGCGCGTGACCCTGGCACCGTCCTCCAGTCTCGATACCGCGTTGGAAGTCGGTGAAAAACTGGAAAAGGAAATCATGACCTTCCCGGAAGTGACCTACGCCCTCAGCCGGGTAGGCCGCGCCGAGATCGGCGGTGACCCGGAGCCGGTGAGCAACGTGGAAATCTATATCGGCCTGAAACCCGTCAGCGAATGGGAAAGCGCCAGCAACCGGCTTGAGCTACAGGAAAAAATTCAGCAGAAACTGGAAAAGCATCCCGGTCTGCTGCTCAACTTTTCCCAGCCCATCGCCATGCGCGTGGACGAACTGCTCTCCGGCGTTAAAGCCCAGCTCGCCATCAAACTGTTCGGCCCGGATCTCAACGTGCTGCAGGAAAAAGGCGAAGCCATCACTCAGGCCGTCAAGGAAGTCGACGGCGCCACCGATGTGCAACTGGAACAGATCGCCGGTGAAGCTCAACTGGTGGTCACCCCGGACCGCAACGCCCTCAGCCGTTACGGCCTGAGTGTGGATCAGGTCATGGATCTGGTCAGCAACGGCCTGGGCGGCGGCAGCGCCGGGCAGGTGATCAAGGGCAACGAACGCTACGACATCTATGTGCGCCTGGAGCAAAACGCCCGTAAGGATGCTGAAGCCATCCGCAACCTGCGCCTCAAGGCCGCCGATGGTGCCTGGGTACGGCTTATGGATGTGGCGGATGTGTCGCTGGTCTCCGGCCCGCCGCAGATCAGCCGCGACGACGTGCAGCGCCGCGTGGTTATCCAGGCCAACGTGGCCGGTCGTGACATGGGCTCCGTGGTCGCCGACATCCAGCAGGCCATTGAAAGCGAAGTGGATCTGCCCGCCGGTTACAGCGTGGACATCGGCGGCCAATACGAAAACCAGCAGCGCGCCCAGCAACGGCTGGCCATGGTAGTGCCAGTGGCGGTCGGCCTGATCGCCCTGTTGCTCTACTTCGCCTTCGGCTCCGTGGCCCAGGCCGCTCTCATTCTGGTGAACGTTCCTCTAGCACTCATTGGCGGCATCCTCGCCCTGGCCCTTAGCGGCCAGTACCTGTCCGTGCCCAGCTCCGTAGGCTTTATCACCCTGTTCGGGGTGGCGGTGCTCAATGGCGTGGTCATGGTAGAGGCCATCAATCTCAGGCTGCGCGATGGCGAAGCGCTGGAGACGGCGATCTTCGAAGGGGCGGTGTCTCGCCTGCGCCCGGTGCTGATGACTGCGCTCACTTCCATGCTGGGTCTGATTCCCATGTTACTGGCCACGGGGGTGGGCAGTGAGGTGCAAAGGCCGCTGGCAGTGGTAATTGTCGGGGGGCTAGTGTCGGCGACGGGGTTAACGTTGCTGGTACTGCCAAGTCTTTATGCGTTTTTCTCGAGCAAAAAAGCTGTCGAGTTACAACGATAATCTAATCTTCCCCCGGCGGTTATCAGCCGGGGGGTTTAGGAGGAAAAAATGCTTTACTCTACATTGTGCAATCAAGGTGACTGGGCTTTTCGATGGCGTAGTATCGCTCCGGCGGTGCTTATGATTCCCGCGGTAATAGTTGCCTTAATAGATGTGCAATATTTTTTGGATAGTCACACCTATGATCAGTGGTGGGACTTGTTCGCGATATCGTTTGTGGTGGCGGGCCTTGGGATTCGTGTCTGGACTACTGGACATACCCCGCGAAGAACCTCTGGTCGTAATACCAAAAGTCAGGTGGCGGATTCACTAAACACTCGCGGTATTTATTCTATTGTTCGTAATCCTCTCTACCTGGGGAATTTTGTCGGAGGCTTGGGGGTGATTCTATTGCTCCACTCCTTATGGTTAACCCTTTACTATGTGCTGGCGTTCGCGCTTTACTTCGAACGTGTAATTCTTGTTGAGGAGAGATTTCTGTTGAGAAAATTTGGTGATTCATATCGCCAATGGGCAGAAAAAACGCCGGCTTTCTTCCCTTTAATATTACGAAAGTACCAGCCTGATGAATTGCCTTTTTGTTGGAGAACGGTGTTACGTCGTGAATATATAACTGTCGCCATGACAGTGTTGCTGCTGTTTGTTATGGAGGTCGGCGAAGATACAATGATCCAGGGGGAAATTATTCTGGATAGTCGCTGGCTAATAATTGCGGCAATCAATGGAGGGATGTTCTTGTTCTTCCGGGTGGTTAGCAAGCGAACACGTTGGCTTTCCAAGGTTGGCAGGTAATATACCGAAAGGAAAAATCGTTAGGGAAGGAGAAGATAATCGAAGGGAAATAGGGGACACCCATAAATTGGAAGATCTCCTACGCTGAAAATGCACGATGTCTGATATTGGTCTGTTTGTATGGTCAGTATCTTTGGGGTCATGGATAAGCAAGGAGGCGCTCCATGACTCGTGCTCGCTATGCCCAGGTTTCTCTGGACTCCACTCCCTACTATCACTGCATCTGCCGTTGTGTGCGGCGAGCCTTCCTGTGTGGTCAGGACCACTATTCCGGCCAGGATTACGAACATCGCCGGCAATGGGTGGTGGATCGCCTTGCGGTGCTGGGTGAGATGTTTGCCATTGATCTCTGTGCCTATGCGGTAATGTCCAATCACTATCACGTTGTTGTTCGGCTCAATCAGAAGAAGGCGCAGGCCTGGTCAGATACTGAAGTCGCTGAGCGATGGATGCGGTTATTCAGTGGGCCACTGATTGTGAAGCGCTGGCTGAGCGGGCAGTCAGAGGGTGGTGAGGCATTGAAAGCGCTTGAGATCGTCGGCCAATGGCGTGAGCGGCTTTATGATCTTGGCTGGTTCATGAAATGCCTGAATGAATACCTCGCCCGGCGAGCGAACGAGGAGGATTGCTGTAAGGGACGCTTCTGGGAAGGCCGTTACAAGTGCCAGGCGCTACTGGATGAAAAGGCCGTATTGCAGTGTATGGCTTATGTGGATCTCAATCCTGTTCGGGCAGATATGGCCAGTACTCCTGAAGCTTCGGATTATACCTCGGTTCAACAACGAGCCAGCGAGATCAAGGGTCGCCAGACAACGAAGAAAATGCCTCACCTACTCCCGATGGTGGATAGTGAGACAGTGGAAGTTGAACACGATGATACGGTTTGCCGCTTTCGGCTGATGGACTATCTGGAGCTCGTGGACAGTACGGGAAGGGCGGTGCGTGCAGGTAAACGTGGCGCAATCTCGGAGCGGGCCGCAGGGATTCTGGATCGGCTTGGTATTGATGAAAGGGCATGGTTGCGGCATATGCAGCCGCACAAGCAGAGACTGCCTGTCGCGGTCGGCAGCCTGGAAAGACTGAAAGCCTATGCGGCCTCGACAGGTCGTAAATGGGTGTCGGGACAAAGCCTGACCGCATGCTGATTGATCAAGCTCTCTTTTGATTAAATTTATGCGTGTCCCGGATTAGCCATTAGCAACCTGGCGGACGCAAAGGTCAGCGCCAAAAAAATTGAAGATAAAGAGCTTAAGGCAGAAATCGACCAATTGCTGGAAAGCTTGCAGGGTCGTTAGGAACTGAATAATAAGCTGTCAGTATCAATGCTATGCCTGTCCTGGATGGAATAAAAAACGCCGTGCTTATGCGCGGCGTTTTTTTGTGCTGTCGCCGGTGTTGGCCACGGTGCCCGCGCGCACCTTGCTGGAAACGTAATTGGCGGGTGGCTCTTCGTAAAGGCTCTGGTAACTGAAATTAACGATGGATTCTGACGTTTTCGGTAACAGGTAATACATGGCCAGTGCGCCTTTGCCGAACACGCCCAGCTTGCGCTTGTCCTGGGTGATGATCATGTCCAGCATCCAGTTCACGGCGGTTTCCGGTGACATGACGGGCATGTATTGGTAAATCTTGGTGGGGGCAATCATGGGGGTGCGCACCAGCGGATAATTCAGTGAGGAAAAGCGCACCTTGGTGTGGGCGTACTCATTGGCGGCCACCCAGGTCCAGCCTTCCAGTGCCCACTTGGACGCCAGGTAGGCAGAGAAGCGCGCCGGGTTAGCCTGCACGCCCACGGTGGACACGTTGATGATGTGGCCTTCGTTGCGCGCTTCCATGCCCGGCAGCAAGTTCGTGGCCAGCCGGATGGAGGCCAGATAGTTCAGCTGCATGGTCCGTTCGTAATCGTGGAAGCGGCCCACGGTGAACTTGATGGAACGGCGAATGGAGCGTCCGGCATTGTTGATCAGCACGTCCACCCGGCCATGATCCTGCAGGGCCTGTTCGCAAAGGCGATCGCACTCTTCCATTTTGGACAGGTCGCCGGGGTACACGGACGCCTGGCCGCCCCGTTGATGGATGGCGTGGGCAATCGCTTCCAGTTTCTCCTGATTGCGGGCCACCAGCAGCACAGTGGCGCCGGCATCGGCAAGCTTGTCTGCCACCAGGGCGCCGATGCCCGAGCTGGCGCCGGTGAGCAGAATCACTTTGCCGTTGACCCGCTGTTGCAATGCTTTGCCCGGCGCCACGGCACGCTTGAGATGCCAGGCCCAGTGATCCCGGAGCCTGTTTACGTAAGGCAGGACTTTGGGGGTTCTGAATTTCACGGCATTGGACATGATGGGCTCTCGAGTGGATCCATGGAATGAGCGAATGCATCCAGTGTAACCTGAGCATATACTCGGAAATACTCGGGTTTCTCCGTTGGCAAGGAGTGGCGTTGTATGGGGCAGGTTCGCTGGAAAGTCTCTGATTTTACTGTCAAAAAAGAGCCCAGGCAGGCCCGTTCGAAAGCCTCGGTTCAGGCGATGGTGCAGGCATGTGCTCGGATTTTGGAGACCCGGGGATACGCCGGGCTTAGCACCAATGCCATTGCGGAAGTGGCGGGTGTCAGCATCGGGTCGGTGTATGAGTACTTTCCCGGCAAGGATGCCATTGTGGCGCGGTTAGTGCAGGACATGGTGGCAGAGGCCAGGGCCATGCTGGAAGGTCGGCTGGCGCTGACAGACAGTCGCAATGATTTAAACAGCGCCATGCAATATTTTCTGGGCGCCATTTACCGGCTAATGCGCAAGCATCGAGCGTTATTGCGGGTGTTGGTTTTCCAGGTGCCTTACTTGCACCAGTTGCCGGCCACCCGGCAGTTGGAAATCGAATTACAGCAGGTCTTGATGGCAGGGCTGGATTATACGCGGGAGCAATATTCCCTGAATGCCCAGCAGCACACCTTGTACCTGATGACCACTTCCGTTGCCGGCACGCTGATGCACCTGGTGCTGGTGGCCCCGCCAGCCATGGACCCGGAAGGCATACTGGATGCGCTGGCAGAAAAAATGACAGCCTGGCTGATTGAGGGTTGAGGTTTTTATTGCCCAGTCTGTACACACTAATGATAAGTGATTGAGTGAAACCGGGAGCCCGATGAAAACAGTTTTAATACTGGTAGACGTGCAGAACGTGTACTACACAACACGGCAGGCGTTTAACCGCCGATTCGATTACAACAAGTTCTGGTCCACCGTGACGTCAGAGGGGCAGGTAGTGAAAGCCATCGCCTATGCCATCGACCGGGGCGATAAAAAGCAGCGTGAATTCCAGAACATCCTGCGTGCGATTGGTTTTGAGGTGAAACTGAAACCGTTTATTCAACGGTCCGATGGTTCTGCCAAAGGCGACTGGGATGTGGGTATCGCCATTGATGCGCTGGAATATGCTGCGGAGGTGGACTGCGTGGTGCTGGTGTCCGGTGATGGTGATTTCGATTTGCTGGTGGATAAGCTGCGCGTGGACAAGGGCAAGCACGTGGATGTCTATGGCGTCGCGCCACTGACCGCAGATTCATTGGCTCGCGCTGCCAGCCGGTTTATTCCGATAGAAGGCGAGCTTTTATTGTAAGGGCGTTCCTTTCTATCGGTGGCGGTGTAATGGTCGGTAGTGGTGTCTTCGCGCAATTTGCTACTCTGTGCAGCTAACCTGCCAGGAGCCCCCAATGTCAGAAGCCGCCCTTGAAGCCTTGTCCGATATGATCACCGAAGCGCATACGCGCATCCAGCAAGCTTACGAGCATATTAATCCGGTGGTCGGTGTGCGCCGCGGCATGCGCGATGTGGGCATTCCTGCCGATGCCATGACCATCGATTGCCTGCAGACCCGCGGGCGGATTCTGCTGATATTGCACGATGAGCAGCCCGGTGTGCTGCTTTACCAATTCGGAACCATGGACGCGGATGCAGGCGATGATTTCCAACCGGTGAACTTGTCCGAGGTGAGCGCGGATACGCTATTCGTGTGGATGAAGGATTACTTTTCCGCCTGAATCAGCAGGTAAATACCGGGATTATTCGCCCAGCGTCAAAAAGGGCACCAGTGTCACCAATATCAATATTGTGACGGCGATCAGCACGCCCAGCGCGCGCCCGGGTTGATCGCGCAAGCGGCCAGCCAGCGTTGGCACGGTGCCATCGCGCCGGGCTTCCTCAAACCGTTCCCTTTCCCGCCGGGTGCGTTGTTCCTGATAGCCTTCCATCAGTACCTTGGCGCGCTCGCGGTCCTGCGGGTTGGTGAGCCAGATGCCCCCGGAAGAAATCCCCCACAGGCTCGGCGTGGTTTCGTAGAACGGGATCTGCTGCTCATTCAACAGGGTGCGCACTTCCTCGGCTTCGTCGTCCGGAACCTGGCGTAAATTCAGCAGTAGTGTGGTCATGGCGTATCACCGGTTGGTCGGGCGTGGTCGTTCCTGTTTGTCTCGCTGGCCATTATCGCATTTTCCTGCGCGCTTTTTTGCCTGCTATTTTCAGAGGCTCCCTAGTAGATGATGACGTGAGTGATCCAGCCTCCGATATACAGGCCCACCCCGAACACACCATGGTTAAGCAGGCTTTGCAGCCGGGCCTTGTTCGGCGCTGGAGTGCGTGAGGCGGCGATGCCGGCCCCCATGCCAGGTTGCATTAGCAGAAACGGTGCTGCGACAGTGGCAATGCCCATCAGTAACGCAGGCCCGAGGGTCGGATGAGTGATCCAGGCGGTGCCCTGCCAGGCCAGCAGCAGGCCGGCAAAGGCAATCCCGATCAGATAATGCGCCAGCCAGCCGACGAGGGTTTCTCCTGCTATGGGCGCGGAGCGACTGATGGCATCGTGCCGGAATTGGCGGTGACGCATATGCAGTATCCATCGCCCGACAAGGCCGTAGTTGGGGGCGGCGATAGCAAAGGCCCGTTGGCGTAACGCGCCCCAGATATCCATGACCAGCGTGGCGCTAATCCCGATGATCAGGGCGCTGATAAAACAGGCTGTGAGGGGGTTCATGTCAGGTGCCTCGTTGAGAGTGTAGTGGTAACCTGCTACTTCAAGCTGACTTGAGATCAAGGCTGTGCTGGATATTTCTGAAGTGGCAAAGCGCGCGGGAGTGCCCGCGTCCACATTGCGTTATTACGAAGAAAAGGGGTTGATCGCCTCCACCGGGCGGCGGGGGCTGAAACGGCTGTTCGCTCCCCGAGTACTGGATCAGCTGGCTCTGATTGCCTTGGGGCGCGCGGCCGGTTTTTCCCTGGATGAAATCGGCGAGATGTTTGACGCCAGTGGTGAGCCGAGCATTGATCGTCAGGCCCTGGTGGCCAAGGCCGATGAGCTGGATAGCACCATCAGCAAACTGTCAGCCATGCGCGATGGTCTCCGCCATGCGGCTAAATGCCCGGCGCCCAGTCATTTGGAGTGCGGGCAGTTTCGGCGATTGATGAATATTGCGTCGTCACGCATGAAGCACGAAAAAGCCGGGAGGCGCGAGCATGGTTGAGCGAAATGAGGATGATCGCAAAGCCGGGCATGTGCAGTTTTCCAGTCACCGGGGTGGCCCGCGCCATCGGGTGCGTTACGTGGAAAGTCCTGCGCCGCCCGCCGGGGAATGCCGATTATGCGTGGGCTCGCTGGCTGGTGACAGCGCAAACGCGGGAGCGGGTAGCCAGGAAGCGAAGCCGGCGGAGAAGGAGTCTGTCGACGAGGCCCAGCCCGGAAAAGACTGAGCCCCCTACCAGGGGATGTCTCTGCCATCCCAGGCGATAAAGCGCCCATGATCATTGTCGTCCGCGCCATCAATCAGCGCGGCCAGCTGTCGGGCGGACCGTTGTGGTGAAAACAGTTTGTGCGTCGGCACATTGCGCTGGAAGGGTTCTGACAGGGGGGTATCGGTGGTGCCCGGATGCAGCGCTATGACACACAGGTTCGGATAGCGGCGCCGGGTTTCAATGGCCAGGGTACGCAGCAGCTGGTTCTGGGCTGCCTTGCTGGAGCGGTAGCTGTACCAGCCGCCCAGATGATTGTCGGTAATGCTGCCCACCCGTGCAGACAGGCTGGCAAACACGGTGTGGCGGTCCTGCGGCATAACGGGGATCAGGTGCCGGGCCAGCAGCACGGGCACAAAGGCATTGAGTGCAAAGCTTTGCTGCAGGCCTTGGAGGGTGACATCCTCCAGCCGCTTCTCCGGTCTGAGTGCGGTGTCGTTGTCGTGAAGCCAGCCGGCGCTGTTGATGATCTGCTCCGGGGCCAGGTCCAGTTGCCGGATTTTCCGGGCCAGAG
Source organism: Alcanivorax sp. HI0044 (assembly GCF_001634945.1). Lineage (NCBI taxonomy): Bacteria > Pseudomonadati > Pseudomonadota > Gammaproteobacteria > Oceanospirillales > Alcanivoracaceae > Alcanivorax > Alcanivorax sp. HI0044. The sequence continues at coordinate 782 of NZ_LWEZ01001213.1, read as the reverse complement.
CGTCCAATTGGGTTTCGTCGGTCAGGTCCGTATCAATACAGTGTAGCGGCATTCCCTGTTTCTGCAGATGCAGCAGGGCTGGGCAGGACGAAGCTCGCCGGGATACGGCAATCACGGGAGTGTCACGGTTTAGCCAATGCCGGGTCAGGGCCAGGCCAATGCCGGAACTGGCGCCGGTGATCAGGCGGATCGGTGACGAAGTGTTGGGCGTTGTCATGGGACCAGTATGTACGGACGGGGATAACAGGCCGTGAAGACGGTTTACGGCATAACGAAATGCTCGATCCCCCGGTTGAGAAAATGCAGGAGCATGCGATAGCTGTCCAGATCAAAGCAGACGTCATGCGGGGGGTGCAGATCTTCCTCGCCGGGGGCATGGTTAAACGTCGCCAGATGACACCACTGATGCACCAGGTGGTAGTCGTCTTCCGTTGCCCCGCATTCGCGAATCACTAGCGTGCCGTTATAGGGCCAGGCCTGGATTTGGTGTTCATGTAAGGCCTGCCTGAGTCGACGGTTGTGGCTGCCAGGGCTTTCCTTGCCGCAACAGGCACCTTGGCAGCGATTCAATTGAAACGAAAAGCATGGCCCGCTGCCGCTTTCCAGTCCGCAGACCTTTGGGCAAAGGCGATATTGTTTGATCCAGTGTTCCAGGGCCAGGCGGGCCTGTCGGGGGCTGCGGTAAAGGCCATAGCTATCCTGGTTCCACAGCGATTCCCTGGCCGGGCGATGCAGTACCGGTGCCAGAAAAGCCGTGTCAGAGGTGTTCAGTATCCAGGTGT
>NZ_LWEZ01001212.1:0-4273 GCF_001634945.1 Alcanivorax sp. HI0044 | reverse complement strand
TGTTCCGCCCGCATTCACCGGCTCGAAGTCTTCATCTTTCAGCTCCGGCAGCTTCTCATCGCATCCCTGAATGCCCTGCTTTTTCAGGTTGGTGCAGACCCTATCCAGCTTGTTGTCCACGGCGTGCATGTGATCCAGCAGCAAGTGAATCGCTTCGGCCACCGGGTCGGGCATGTCGTTGCTGACACCATAGGCCTGGAAGCCGATCTTCTCGGCCATTGCCTGGCGAGTCTTTTCTTTCTCGGTCAGAGGATGGCTAATCACCCGGCCCGGGATACCGACCACCGTCGCCCCTTCCGGCACTTCCTTGGTGACCACGGAATTGGAGCCGATTTTGGCATTCTTGTGCACCGTAAACGGCCCCAGCACCTTGGCTCCCGCACCAACCACCACACCGTCTTCCAGAGTCGGGTGGCGCTTGCCCTTGCTCCAGCTGGTGCCTCCCAGGGTAACGCCGTGATACAGCGTCACGTCATCACCGATTTCTGCGGTTTCACCGATCACCACACCCATGCCGTGATCAATAAAGAAACGCCGGCCGATTTTGGCACCGGGGTGAATTTCGATACCGGTGAGCCAGCGCGAAAACGTGGATAGCAGCCGCGCCAGTTGCTTGAAATCACGCGTCCATAACCCATGCGCCAACCGATGAAAAAGCACCGCGTGCAAACCGGGATAGTTGAGCAACACTTCCAGCGTATTGCGGGCCGCCGGGTCCCGGTGAAAGACCGACCGGATGTCCTCGCGCACTTGATCAAACATAACTACCTCAACTTCGAAGCCTTGGGCCTGGGCCCGTTAGGATGACGCCAACAACCGTTTGTTACGGCGCATCAGCCATCATCTCGCGGCATTTTTTTCTCCAATGCCACCAATACGCCCCGCAAAATGCTCATTTCCATTTTGTCCGGTCGGGCGCGCATAAACAAACGGCGCATACGCGTCATCACCTGGCCGGGCTGCGCCGGATTCAGGAATCCACTCTGTGCCATCACCTTTTCCAGGTGGTCCAGAAAACCGGATACCGCTTCGTTGGTGGCCGGCGGCTCATCCCAGAACATTTCCGGCAATGGCATCACTTCGCGACGGGAACGGGATTCCTGCAGATCAAAGTCGTCCCCCAGCAACGCCAGGCGTAGCTCGTAGCTGATTAATTGGACCGCCGACGCCACATTCAAGACCCCATACTCGGGATTGGTGGGCACGCTCACATGAAGGTTACAGCGGCGCAGCTCGTCGTTGGTCAGCCCCCGATCTTCACGACCGAACAGCACCGCAATGCGGGTATCCTGCGGCGCATTGGCCAAATCATGGGACAGCTGTGCCGCCAACTGACGTGGAGTCAGGCAAGGCCACGGAATGCGACGCTGACGGGCACTGGTGCCAATCACCAGAGTGGCTCCTTCCAGCGCCTCGTCCACGCTGTTGCATACCTGTGCAGCTTCCAGCACATCGCCGGCACCGGAGGCCCGCGCCGTCGCCTCCACACTGGGGTAGGCCTGCGGCTGCACCAGACGCAGATCCGACAGGCCCATGGTTTTCATGGCCCGGGCAGCCGCGCCGATATTGCCGGGGTGGGAGGTTTCCACCATCACAATGCGCACATTTTCCAACATGGGAGGCCTCTCATTAAAAAAGGCGCTAATCTTAACACGGCGGCTGCCCTGATCGCGCGGGCTCTGCTACAATCCGCGCCCCGGAACGGGAACCCCGAGTTTCCCTGCCCCGCGCTCTTTAAAGGAGCCTCTGAAGAACGCCTTGCGCGCTCAGTCTTTCAGGCTGGCCCGCAATCTAGGCGCACTTTTGAAGGTGTATGTCGATCCATCGAAAAAGGGCAACAACGAGTGCGGGCCAGCCTGGAAGACCCGGAGGGCGTGGTCTGAAGCGCCCATTTGCTGCGCCTTGCCTCTAGGGAAGGGAACCACCCTGCCCGTCGAGACAAGACACAACAACTGCACGCTTCAGACCACGCTGAGCACACAAGGCGTTCTTCACAGGCTCCTAGCCGTTACGCCACACGTCATATTGAGGATAGATGCCATGCATGCGCCGCAAGTGAATATCGCCCTGCGAGCCGCCCGTCAGGCGGGAAATCTGATTCGCAGAGCTGCTGAAAGCAGTGATCCCGTGTCTGTCACGAAAAAGGGCATGAACGACTTCGTCACCGAAGTGGATCGCGCTGCAGAAGCGCGCATCATCGATGTGATTCGCAAGGCCTACCCGGACCACAGTATTCTGGCTGAGGAATCCGGTGTTATCGAAGGCAGTGGCGACGGTAAAGACTACCAGTGGATCATCGACCCACTGGACGGCACGACCAACTTCATCCATGGCTTCCCCCAGTACTGCGTCTCCATTGCCCTCAAATTCAAAGGCAAAATCGAGCATGCGGTCATTTACGATCCCAACCGCGACGAAGAATTCACCGCCAGCCGTGGCCGTGGCGCCGCTCTCAATGGCCGCCGTATTCGCTGTACCAATCGAGCCAGCCTGGAAGGCTGCCTGATCGGTACGGGTTTCCCGTTCCGCAAGGACCAGGCCCCGCACATGGACGCCTATCTGGGCATGTTCGCGGATATCGCCGCCTCCACCGCCGGTCTGCGTCGGCCCGGTTCCGCCGCCCTGGACCTGGCCTGGCTGGCCGCCGGCCGACTGGACGGCTTCTTTGAATTCGGCCTGGCAGAGTGGGACATGGCCGCAGGTGTACTGCTGATTACCGAAGCCGGTGGCCTGGTTGGTGACCTGAGTGGCGGCCACAAATACTTGGAAAGCGGCGGCATCGTGGCCGGCAGCCCGAAAGTCTTTAAGGGCTTGCTGCAAAAAATCAAACCCCACCTGAACGACAGCCTGAAGCGCTAACCCCCGCACAGCCTGGCTTTGCTCCCTTCCTCCCGCTGCGGAGGAAGGGTTTTTCCTGCCCCACCGCCATCCTGTTTTGTAAAAACTCCTTAGACTTCAATACGAAAGTGCTGTCTGCGGCATGGACATCTCGGCACGCTTTGCTAGCGTGTCAGATATAACGGTTCAGCAAGGAGACGCTTCATGGCAACGGTTTCTCTCACAGACAACGCGCTGTTCCGCCAGCAGTGCTACATCAATGGCCAATGGTGTGATGCTGATGACGGCGCCACCTTTGCGGTCGACAACCCGGCCAACGGAGAAGACATCGGCACCTCGCCGCGCATGGGCGAAGCCGAAACCCGCCGCGCCATCGACGCCGCTCATCAGGCCTTCCCTGGCTGGCGTGATAAAACTGCCGCCGAGCGGGCCAACCTGCTGATGGCCTGGCACGATCTGATGATGGAGCACCAGGAGGACCTGGGCCGCCTGATGACCCTGGAACAGGGCAAGCCTCTGCCCGAGGCCAAAGGGGAAATCGCCTATTCCGCCTCTTTCCTGAAATGGTTTGCCGAAGAAGCGCGCCGGGCTTATGGCGATACCATTCCCGCATCCAAACCCGGCCAGCAGATCGTGGTGATCAAGCAACCCATTGGGGTCACCGCCGCGATCACGCCCTGGAACTTCCCCTCCTCCATGATTACCCGCAAAGCCGGAGCGGCCCTGGCCGCAGGCTGCACCATGGTGGTCAAGCCGGCTAGCGCCACCCCCTATTCCGCCCTGGCGCTGGCCGAACTGGCCGAGCGTGCCGGCATTCCTGCAGGGGTTTTCAACGTTATCACTGGTAGCGCCGGCGCCATATCCACGGCAATCACCGACTCACCCATTGTCCGCAAACTGAGCTTCACCGGCTCCACCGAAGTGGGCAGCCAGCTGATGGCCCAGTGCGCCAAGCACATCCAGAAAGTGTCACTGGAGCTGGGTGGCAACGCCCCTTTCCTGGTGTTCGACGATGCCAACCTGGATAAAGCGGTTGAAGGCGCCATGGCCAGCAAGTTTCGCAACACCGGCCAGACCTGCGTGTGCGTTAACCGCTTTCTGGTACAGGAAAGTATCCTCGATGCCTTTGTGGAGAAGTTCAAGGTTGCCATTGAGGCCATGAAAGTGGGTGACGGCTTTGAAGAAGGCGTTTCCCAGGCTGCCCTGATCAACCGGGGTGCTTCCGATAAAGTCATGGAACATCTGGAAGATGCACTGGGCAAGGGCGCCCGGGTTATCACCGGGGGCCAGCGCCACGAACGGGGCGGCAGCTTCGTTCAGCCCACGCTGATCACCGGCGTTTCCACCGATGCCCAACTCTGCCAGGACGAAACCTTCGGGCCGCTGGCAGCCATCATTCCCTTTAAAACGGAAGAAGACGCCATCCGCATCGCCA
>NZ_LWEZ01001211.1:0-3433 GCF_001634945.1 Alcanivorax sp. HI0044 | reverse complement strand
GCTTGCACTGCGGCATGCCCGAAGGCGTTGCGGGTGGCTTCATCCAGACCCGGCGCCGGCGCTTCTTCGATAATTTTCTGGTGGCGGCGCTGCACGGAACAGTCCCGTTCGAACAGGTGCACGGCGTTGCCGTGATTGTCAGCAAACACCTGAACTTCCACATGGCGGGCGGTGGCCAGGTAACGTTCCAGCAGCACCCGATCGTCACCAAAGGCGTTACTGGCTTCGCGGCGCGCGGCGGCCAGGGCTTCATCGAATTCCTCGGCACGATTGACCACGCGCATGCCTTTGCCACCGCCGCCGGCGACTGCCTTGATCAGCAGCGGGAAACCGACTTCGCTGGCGGCAGTGGTCAGCTCGCTGTCGCTGGCGCCTTCTTTATCGAAGCCGGGCAGAACGGGTACGCCACTTTCGGCCATCAATTGGCGGGCGGCGGCCTTGTCGCCCATGACTTCGATGGCGCGGGCATTGGGACCCACAAAGATGATGCCAGCCTGGTCGCAGGCGGCGGCAAAGGCGGTGTTCTCGGACAGAAAACCGTAGCCCGGATGGATGGCATCGGCCCCGGTGGCCTGGGCAGCGGCGATTACCTTGTCGATGACCAGATAGCTGTCGCGGGCAGCAGCAGGCCCCAGGCAGACGGCCTGGTCCGCTTCCATTACGTGGGGCAGGGTGGCATCAGGTTCGGAATAGACTGCCACCGTGGCGATGCCTTGTTGGCGGCAGGTGCGCATGATGCGACGAGCAATTTCGCCGCGGTTGGCGATCAGGAGTTTTTTTATCTTTGCCATAGCGGTGCCTATTATCGGTGGCAATGTTGTTTAGTAGTGTCGTTTGCGTCGCGATCGGGATGAGTTAAAAGTTCAAAGTTTAAAAGCGCGGCATGGACCGTTATGTTTTTTCAGGCAGTGCCCGCGATGTAAATGGTTTGAGCGCGGAGCACCTAAAACCTGAATGGGCACACAATCAGCTTCGCGTTTCAACTTTTAACTTTAAACTTGCAACTGCCTTTCATCGCGCCGCCAGTGACGCTCCTACGGATAGTGGGTCAGATCCAATTCGGTTTGCGTTTTTCCAGAAAGGCGCTGAGCCCTTCCTGACCTTCATCGCCGGTACGCAACCGGGCGATGAGAGCGGCGGTATCGCTCAGCATGGCGTCATTGATGGGCCCATCACTGACGCGGGCTATCAAGGCGCGACTTTCCACCTGTGCCAGCGGGCCGCCGCTGAGCAGGGACTGCACCAGTGCATCAACGGTGCTGTCGAGAGCGTCTTCGCTGACCACCTCGTGGACGATGCCGATCTGCTGTGCGCGGTCAGCGGGGATCACTTCTGCGGTCATGAAATAGCGATTGGCTTGCCGCGGACCCATGGCGCGAACCACGTAGGGGCTGATCACAGCCGGTACGATGCCCAGTTTCACTTCACTGAGGCAGAAGCGCGCGTCGTCCGCTGCCACGGCCATGTCCGCCGCGCAGATCAAGCCCAAGGCACCACCAAAAGCGGCTCCTTGTACGCGAGCAATGACCGGTTTGGTGCATTGATCAATGGCCTGCATCAGCGTGGCCAGGCGCAGGGCGTCCTGCTGGTTCTGTTGCGCATCCAGCCTGCCCATGGCGCGCATCCAGTTCAGATCTGCACCGGCAGAAAAGTGCTTGCCGGCGGCCTGCAGTACCACCACGCGCACAGCTTCATCGCTTCCGGCTTTTTCAAAGGCCTCGGTGAGCGAGGCAATGATGGTGTCGTCGAACGCGTTGCGTTTGTCCGGGTTATCCAGCGTAATCCGGGCAACCGGGCCCTCGATCAAAGTGTTAACGCTCATAGCTTGCTTCCTGTTTTGCGTCGTGCGTCAGGCATCTTGCGTCCAGCGTCCTGATCACATCCGGAACACGCCGTAGCGTGTTTCTTCAATCGGTGCGTTAAGGCTGGCGGAAATGGCCAGGCCAAGCACATCTCGGGTATCGGCGGGGTCGATGACGCCGTCATCCCAAAGGCGGGCGCTGGCATACCAGGGCTGTGCCATTTCTTCATAGCGTTCGGTCATCTCGGCCTGGAATTGTCCTGCCTCTTCATCGCTCCATGCCTGGCCCTTTTTCTTCAGCGAGGCCTGTTTCACCTGGGTAAGCACGCTGGCCGCCTGTTCGCCGCCCATTACCGAGATGCGGGCGTTGGGCCACATGAACATGAAGCGCGGGTCATAGGCGCGGCCACACATGCCGTAGTTACCGGCACCGAAGCTGCCGCCGGTGATCACGGTGAATTTCGGCACGGTGGCACAGGCCACCGCGTTGACCATCTTGGCGCCATGCTTGGCAATGCCCTCGGCTTCGTATTTCTGGCCGACCATGAAACCGGTGATGTTCTGGAGGAACAGCAGGGGAATCTTGCGCTGGTTGCACAGCTCGATGAAGTGCGCGCCTTTCTGGGCGGATTCCGAGTACAGCACACCGTCATTGGCGAGAATGCCCACCGGGTAGCCGTGGATGCGGGCAAAGCCGCACACCAGGGTGGTGCCGTAACGGGATTTGAATTCGTCCAGCTCCGAGCCATCCACCATGCGTGCAATCAACTCACGGGCAGGCATGGGCTGGCGAGTGGTGGTGGGGATCACACCGTACAGCTCCTGCGGGTCGTAGGCCGGGGCTTGCACGGGCAGGCGCTTTACCTGATCCGGTTTGTGCCAGTTCAGGTGGGCGATGCACTGGCGCGCCAACTCGAAGGCATGGGGTTCGTCTTCGGCCAAGTGGTCCGCCACACCGGATTGTTCGCAGTGCAGGTTGGCACCGCCCAAGTCCTCGGCAGTGACCACCTCGCCGGTGGCGGCTTTTACCAGTGGCGGCCCGGCCAGAAAGATGGTGGCCTGTTCCTTCACCATGATCACTTCGTCGGCCATGGCGGGCACATAAGCGCCGCCGGCGGTGCAGGAACCGAGTACTACACTGATCTGGGGAATGCCACGGGCGGACATGTTGGCCATGTTGAAAAAGATGCGGCCGAAGTGTTCGCGGTCCGGGAATACCTCGTCCTGGCGGGGCAGGTTGGCGCCGCCGGAATCCACCAGGTAAATACAGGGCAGGCGGTTTTCCGCCGCGATGGCCTGGGCGCGCAGGTGTTTTTTCACGGTGAGCGGGTAGTAGCTGCCGCCTTTTACGGTAGGGTCATTGGCGACGATCATGCATTCCACACCCTGCACCTGGCCGATACCACCGACACAGCCGGCGGCGGGCACGTCTTCGCCGTAGACACCGTCGGCGGCCAGGGCGGAGATTTCCAGAAACGGCGACCCCGGGTCGAGTAGCAAATTGATGCGCTCGCGCACCGGCAGCTTGCCGCGCTCACGAAGACGCTGCTCGGCGGCTTCGCCACCGCCGTGGGCTATGTGATCAAGCTTGTCCTGCAATTGCTGACGCAGCTGCAGGTTGTGTTCCCGGTT
>NZ_LWEZ01001210.1:0-3115 GCF_001634945.1 Alcanivorax sp. HI0044 | reverse complement strand
CGGGTGAACCGCGCCCCACCCTTTTCTTGATCTGGAGACAGCATGGACTTCGCAGTAAGCAACAAGCCCCTGGAAAAAAGCAAGGCAGACGCCCTGGTCGTACTGCTGAGCAAGAAAAATGATCTTCCCGAAGCCCTGCCCGACAGCACCCGCGAACACATTGCCCAGTTCATGAAGGCCGGCGATTTCAGCGCAAGCAAAGGTCAAATGAGTTGGCTGCATACTCCCGCTGGCGCCAACGCGGCCCGCCTGCTGCTGGTCGGCACCGGCGATAGCCCGCTTAGTGACCAGGGCTGGCTCTCCCTGGTACAAAAAACGACCAAAGCCCTGACCGCCGCCCCGGTGAAACAGGCCCTGTGGCTGTTGGATAACTCCCTGCCCCAAACACAGGAATGGCAAGTTCGCGAAGGCAGTCGGGTAGTGGAAGAAAACACCTACCGTTTCGACGCCTACCGCAGCAATCCGGCACCGGCCAGCAAACTGGCCAAACTGACCTTTTGTCACGCGGGTAAAGAACCTGCGCTTGCCAAGGCACACAAAACCGGCAAGGCGGTCGGTGTTGGGGTCAATCTGGCCCGGGATCTGGGCAACCTGCCCCCCAATGACTGCTACCCGGAATACCTGAGCGGCGTGGCCCGCGACATGGCCAAGGACTACGAAAAACTTACCGTGAAAGTGCTGAGCCAGGCACAGGCGGAAAAAATGGGCATGGGCGCCTTCCATGCGGTGGCCAAAGGGTCCGAACGCCAGGGCCAGATCATTGTGATGGAGTACAAAGGCGCCAAACCGACCAAACAAGGCCCCGTGGCACTGGTCGGCAAAGGCATCACCTTCGACACCGGTGGCATCTCCCTGAAACCCGGTGCCACCATGGATGAAATGAAATACGACATGGGCGGTGCCGCCAGCGTTTTCGGCTCCGTAAAGACCGTGTGTGAGTTGGGCCTGCCGATCCATCTGGTCGCCGTCGTGGCCGCCGCAGAAAACATGCCGGACGGGCGGGCCGCCCGCCCCGGGGACATCGTCAAGACCCTGTCCGGGCAGACCGTGGAGATCCTCAACACCGATGCAGAAGGCCGTCTGGTGCTGTGTGATGCGCTGACCTATGTGCAGCAGAAACACAAGCCACATACCGTCATCGACATCGCCACACTCACCGGCGCCTGCGTGGTGGCACTGGGCGCCCATGCCCAGGCGGTTTACGCCAACGATGATGCACTCAGCGAAGCCCTGCTCACCGCGGGCAAGGAAACCGGCGACCGCGGCTGGCCCATGCCCCTGTGGGACGAGTACCAAAGCCAGCTGGACAGTCCCTTCGCTGACATGCAGAACATCGGCGGCCCCAAGGCCGGCTCCATCACCGCCGCGTGCTTCCTGTCCCGCTTCACCAAAGACGTGAAATGGGCGCATCTGGACATCGCTGGCACCGCCTGGGTCAGCGGTGGCATGAACAAAGGTGCCACCGGCCGCCCTGTGCCCATGCTCACCCGCTATTTGATGGACAACGCCTGATGCTTGATGCCAAACGCCTGACAAAACCACCCGCGTCAGGCGTCCGGCGTCGAGCGTCAGGCTTATTGCCATGACCGAAGTCACTTTCTATCTCAGCAGCAAGGCCGGAGACGGTGTGCGCCAGGCGCTGGCCTGGCGGATTGCCGATAAAGCATTGAAACAGGGCCGCCAGGTCTATGTGCATTGCCAGAATGAGGCCCATGCACGGCAAGTGGACGCGCAATTCTGGCAATCTCCTGCAACAGGTTTCTTGCCCCACGCCCTGGGCGGTGAAGGCCAGGCACCGGTATTGCTCGGGTTCGGCGACGACCCCGGCCATCATCACGATGTGCTGATCAACCTCACCGACCAGGTGCCGGACTTTTCGTCCCGTTTCCAGCGGGTGGCCGAAATGATCAGCGGCGCCGAGACCGAACGACAAAAGGGGCGCGAACGCTTCCGCTTCTATCGGGACCGGGGCTTTCCCGTTACCACTCATGAACTGGGCTGACCACTGCGAGCGACACGGCGATGAGCAACAACAAGGAGACGGCAAAACACGCGCTACTCAAGGAACTGGATGATGTCCAGTCGCTGCTAGATGATGCTGACAGCCCGACTCAGCCGCCCCTGCTGAAACCCTCAGCAGACACCTCAGCTCCGGACCCTCAGCGGATCCGGCAGCTCGCCAGCGAACGGGCCAATCCATTCCTGTCTGGCCACCCAGAACCAGGCAACCCGCAAGCGTCGCCAGCACCGTCCGTGCCCACACCTGCCCCACAGCAAGCGCCGGCACCGCGCCCGACGCTGACCAACAGCGATATCGACGCCGCCATTGACGAACTGGTGGCCGAGGCCCTGCCCAAGCTCGAAAAGGCCCTGCGCCTGAAGCTGCGCGCGGCCCTGCGCCGGAAAGCCTGACTCACCTCCTCAGCCCAGATGCCTTTGTGAAAGTGAGCCGCCGTTTCTGTTTGCCTCGCCAGGCATCCGGTGCCCAGTGCCAGGCGTTTTCTCACAACCCGCGACGAACCCGCCCCGCTTCGCTATAATTCGCCCTCATTTTTTCTTGTTTAGAAGCGGTGATCATGGACAAAACCTACCAACCCGATCGCATCGAGCAATCCTGGTATGAACACTGGGAAAAGGCCGGTCATTTCAAGCCGAGCGGCCAGGGTGATTCCTTCTGCATCATGATCCCGCCCCCCAATGTGACCGGCAGCCTGCACATGGGTCACGCCTTCCAGGACACCATCATGGACACCCTGGTGCGCTACCGCCGCATGCAGGGCCGCAACACCCTGTGGCAGGTGGGCACCGACCATGCCGGCATCGCCACCCAGATGGTGGTGGAACGCAAACTGGCCGGCGAAGGCACCAACCGCCACGAGTTGGGCCGTGAGAAATTCCTTGAGAAAGTCTGGGAGTGGAAAGGCGAATCCGGCGGCACCATTACCCGCCAGCTACGCCGCATGGGCGCCAGCGTGGACTGGACCCGCGAGCGCTTCACCATGGACGACGGCCTCTCCAACGCCGTGCGCGAAGTCTTTGTGCGCCTGCACAAGGAAGGCCTGATCTACCGCGGCAAGCGGCTGGTCAACTGGGATCCTGCCCTGCACACCGCCAT
>NZ_LWEZ01001209.1:0-7796 GCF_001634945.1 Alcanivorax sp. HI0044 | reverse complement strand
CCGGCGCGGCAACTGCTGGGACAATGCTTGTGCCGAGAGTGTCTTTGCCTTGCTAAAAAAGGAGTGGACTCGCCCTCTTGGAGAGATAGGCCGAGACGAAATGGCGAGCGAAGTTCGTTACTATACGGACCAGTACTATCCCAATGTGCGTCGGCACATGGCACTGGGAGGAGTTTCCCCCAGTGCCTATGCTGCGACCGTTTAATCATTAGGTGTCTACTAAATCGGGGGCACTCCAGGGCGTTTTACGCCCCGTTTTGCTGAATCTAGAAACTGTCTTTTCGCTGTCAATTGTCAACTGTCCACTGTCAACTATGTTCTATCGCGGACGTTTCGCCCCCACCCCCTCCGGCCCGTTGCACTTCGGCTCACTGGTGGCGGCCCTGGCCAGCTGGCTGGACGCTCGCTATCAAGGCGGGCAGTGGCTGGTTCGCATTGACGATCTCGATCCTCCCCGGGAGATGCCGGGTGCCGCGGATCATATTCTGGCGCAACTGGAGGCGTTCGGCCTGCACTGGGACGAAACCGTGCGTTACCAGAGCCGGCGCGGCGAGGCCTACCAGGCAGCAGTGACACAGTTGCTCGACACCGGCCACGCCTTTCACTGCCGCATGACCCGCAAGGAACTGGCCCCCCTGGATCACTGCCATCCCGGTATCGCCGCCGCCGTTCCCGCCGGCAGCGACACAGCGATTCGCCTGCATGTGCCAGACCGGCGGCTCTGTTACCCCGATGGCATCCAAGGACAAGTCTGCAATAACCTCCACCGTGATGGTGGCGCCTTCGTAATACGCCGCCGCGACGGCCTGTTCGGTTACCAGCTGGCCTGCGCCCTGGATGATGCCGATGACAACATTACCCATGTACTGCGCGGTGCCGATCTGCTTGATTCCACTCTGCGTCAGCGCTGGCTGCTGGAATGCCTGGGCCGGCCAGTGCCGGATTATGCCCACCTGCCGGTGGTAATGAATGGTCGTGATACCAAGCTGTCCAAATCCAGTGGTAGCGAAGCGCTGGACCTCGCTCGGGCCAGCCAGCTACTCGCCGCCGCATTTAGCTACATGGGCCTGCAGCTCCCCATCGATATGCATGGAGCCAGCCCCACAACCATGCTGGCATGGGCGAAAGCCCATTACCCCGAACACCAGTGGCCACCCGGCCGCCAACAACCGTTACCGGCATCTTCCTTGTAAGATTGCTGAAATCATCTCGTCAATCACTTCCGCGATTAACCTTTTTGTTCGCGGCTCAAGCGCCACTCCTACCCACAAAACGTGCTTTTCGCCTTTCGCTGTCAACTTTCAACTATCCACTGTCCACTTTGCGTTCCCGCTTTTACACGCCTCCCCCACCTGACGTATGCTCTTGCACCAGAGGGCCTTAACCACCTATGTATACTGATCGCCTGCTTATTATTTTTATTCTCGGCACCTACTTGCTGTCCCCTGCCATTATTGATTGGTGGAGCGAAGGGGGCCGCGCTTGGTATCGGCCCTACCTGATCTGGCTGGGACTGATCGCGCTGAGCTACTGGATCGCCAAGAGCAAGGATGTCGATGGTCTATAGTGTCAGCGACCTCATCCTGATTGCCTGTGGCTACCTGTTTTTTCTTTTCATGGTGGCCTGGATCACCGAACGCGGCTGGTTACCCGCAAGGTTGGTGCGGCACCCGGCGGTATATGTATTCTCACTCGGGGTCTACGCCAGCGCCTGGGCGGTGTACGGCTCAGTGGGGTACGCCTATCAGTACGGCTATAATTTTCTGTCCTACTTTCTCGGCATCTCCGGCGTGTTCCTGTTGGCGCCAATTCTGCTGGCGCCTATCCTGCGCCTGACCACCACCTACCAGTTAAGCTCCCTGGCGGATTTGTTTGCCTTCCGCTATCGCAGCCGCCTGGCTGGCGCCATGACCACCATCATCATGCTCATCGGCGTGTTACCGCTGCTGGCGCTGCAATTGAAAGCCGTCGCCGAGTCCATCCAGATTCTCAGCGGTACCGCCGACCCCCGCGACCTGGCCGCCGGCTTCTGCCTGATGATGGTGATCTTCGCCATTCTGTTCGGCGCCCGCCACGCCACCGCCCGGGAAAAACACGAAGGGCTGGTGGTGGCCATCGCCATGGAATCACTGATCAAGCTGCTGGCTTTCGGGGCCGTGGCCCTGCTGGGCCTGTATGGCGTTTTTGATGGCCCGGAAAGTCTGGGCAATTGGCTGGACGACCACCCGGAAATGCTTTCGCGGCTCTATTACCCGCTACAGGATGGCACCTGGCACTCCATGATCATGGCATTCTTCGTGTCCGCCGTAGTGCTCCCCCACATGTTCTACATGGCGTTCACCGAAAACCTGAACCCCCGCGCCCTGATCACCGCCAGCTGGGCACTGCCGCTGATGTTCCTGGTCATGGCCCTGTGCGTGCCGGTCATTCTGTGGGCTGCTGCCGCCAGCAATGCCCCCACCTCACCGGACTACTATGCACTGGGCATTGGCATGGTCACCGGCGGGCACGGCGCCATCCTCGGCTATATTGCCGGCCTGGCCGGTGCCAGCGGCATGCTGATTGTGGCTACCCTGGCCCTGTCCGGCATGTGCCTGAATCATCTGGTACTGCCTGCCAGCCCGTTGCATCAGGGCAAGAACCTCTACCGCAACCTGCTGTGGACCCGACGTATTCTGATCGCCGCCATTCTCGCCCTGGCCTATCTGTTTTATCGCTTCACCGGCACCGAGCACACCCTGGTAGAACTGGGCGTGCTGTCTTTCGTGGCCACGCTGCAATTTGTTCCCGGGCTGATCGGCGCCCTGTTCTGGCCCTCCGGCAACCGCAATGGTCTGTTCGCCGGCCTTGTCGTGGGCTTCCTGTTATGGCTGCTATTACTGCTGCTCCCCATCACCTACCCGCAATGGCAATTTCAGGGCTTGATGGAATTGCTGGGCATGCGGTTCCAGACCGGCGCCAGCCAATGGCACCACGTGGCCATCGCGTCAGTCACCGCCAACACCTTGATCTACGCCATCGTCTCCATTGTCACGCCCATGTCCCGCGCCGAACAGAACGCGGCGCAAGCCTGCGCAGTGGACAGTTTGCGCCGCCCCTATCGCTGGGAACTGGAAGCCAAGAGTGTAGATGATTTCATTGATGCGCTGACCCAGCCCCTGGGGCCGATTACCGCTACCCGGGAAGTGGAAATGGCGCTGCGGGATTTACGTCTGCCACGCACCGAAACCCGGCCCTACGCCCTGCGGCGTTTGCGCGACCAGCTGGAGACCAACCTGTCAGGCCTGCTGGGGCCGTCGGTTTCCCATCAGTTGATGGACGATCACCTGCCTTACTTGCCTGAAGAGGAACAAAGCTCCAGCGAAGACATCCAGTTTATCGAGTCACGACTGGAGCAATATCGCGACCGGCTCTCCGGGCTGGCCGCAGAGCTGGACGGCCTGCGACGCTTCCACCGCCAGACCTTGCTGGAGCTGCCCATGGGGGTCATTTCCCTGGGCGCCGACCGGGAAATCATTGGCTGGAACCGGGCCATGGAAGAACTCACCGGCATCACCGCCGCCGACACCATCGGCTCCCGGCTGGCGGATCTGGACCCGCCCTGGGGCGATTTCCTGACGCAGTTCAGCCACGACGACAACCCGCACCAGCCACAACAATCGCTGGAAGTGGACCGGCAGACTCGCTGGCTCAGCCTGCATAAATCCGAAGTGCTGGGCACCGGCACCTCGGAGCAGGCTGGCGGGCAGGTAGTGGTGATTGAAGACATTACTGAACTGCGCCACATGGAAGCGCACCTGGCCCACAATGAGCGGCTCGCCTCCATCGGCCGGCTCGCCGCCGGGGTAGCCCACGAGATTGGCAACCCGGTGACCGCCATCGCTTGCCTGGCACAAAACCTGGACAGCGAAACCGATGCAGAGGAACAGCTGGAATCCAGCCAACAGATCCTTGAACAGACTCGCCGCATCACCCGCATCGTGGAATCGCTGGTGACTTTCAGCCATTCCGGCGGCATCAAACATAGCCAGCATGTGCCCGTGAATATCCGCGACACCGTGGACGAAGCCGTATCCTTGCTACTGCTCGACCCGGACCACCGCCAGCAACCCTTCAATAACCAGTGCGAACCGGAACACTGGGTGCAAGGCGACCCACAACGCCTGCTGCAGGTCTTCATCAACCTGCTGGGCAATGCCGCCGACGCCAGTGCCGACAAACAGCCAGTCATTATTCGCTGTGAAGCCGCCGATGAGGTGCTGGATGTGATTGTGGAGGATCAGGGCCACGGCATCCCCGATGAACTGCGCGACGCCCTGTTTGAACCCTTTGTCACCAGTAAGCCACCGGGGCGGGGAACAGGCCTTGGGTTAGCGCTGGTTTACAGTATTATCGAAGAACACCTGGGCGCGATTCGAGTGGAGAGCCCGATCACCGAACAGGGCGGCACCCGGTTTATTATTCGGCTTCCCATGCACGCCCCGACATCCGGTGTGTAATGCGCCATTGAAAGACAGGACAGGATCAAGTCATTCATGAGTCACATTCTGATTGTTGAAGATGAGCCGGTAATTCGCGGCGCCCTGCGCAAGCTGCTGGTGCGCCACGAACATTCGGTTGAAGAAGCGGAATCCGTGGAGCAGGCCCGCGAGTACAGCCTCAATCAGTTCGACCTGATAATCAGCGACCTGCGCCTGCCCGGCGAACCCGGCACCACACTTATAGAAGCGGCCGGCATCACACCGGTGCTGATCATGACCAGTTATGCCAGCCTGCGCTCCGCAGTGGATGCCATGCGACAGGGCGCCGTGGACTACATCCCCAAACCCTTCGATCACGACGAAATGTTGCTCGCCGTGGATCGGGTATTGAAAGAAGGCCGCCTGAACCGGGGCAACCGGGCCCTGCGCCGGGACCTGGAACGCAGCTTCCCGGTACGCAACATGATCGGCAACAGCGAGGCCATGGAAGAGCTGAAACACCGCATTGGCCGCGTGGGACCGACCAACACCCCGGTGCTGATCATGGGCGAAGCCGGCACCGGCAAAGAGCTCACCGCCCGCGCCCTGCATGAGCACAGCGAGCGAGGCAATGGCCCGCTGGTCTCGGTGCAATGCGCGGCGCTGCCCCAGGCCCTGCAGCTCACAGAACTATTCGGCGATCACGAACAGCCCGGCCGCATTGAAGAAGCCGACGGCGGCACCCTGTTTCTGGATGAAGTGGGCGAACTGACCAGCGAAGTACAAAGTCGCCTGCTGACCCTGCTGACCCATCACGAAATCCACCGTCAGGGCTCCCTGTCACCCCGCCGGGTAGATGTGCGCATTCTCGCCAGCAGCCAGCTGGACCTGCCCGGCCGGGTCGCCGACGGCAGCTTCCGCCAGGATCTTTACTATCGGCTGAACGTCATGGAACTGACCCTGCCGCCGCTTAACGATCGTCAGGAAGACCTGGAACCCCTGGCCAATGCCCTGCTGGCCCGGGGCTGCGAAAAGCTCAACCGTCCGGACCTGCACTTCACCCCGGAAGCCCTGCAAGCCATGCATAGCTATAGCTGGCCCGGCAACGTGCGGGAACTGGAAAACGTGATTGAACGGGCCGTTATTCTCACTGAAGAAGACGGCATCGGCCCGGCCCAGCTGGGCCTGAACCCCAACCGCGCGCCCCAACGCGTCAGCCGGGCCAGCCTGGACCCCAGCGAAGACCTGTCACTGGAAGATTATTTCACTCGCTTCGTGATGGAAAATCAGGACAGCATGACCGAGACCGAGCTGGCGCAGAAACTGGGAATCAGCCGGAAAAGCCTTTGGGAGCGGCGTCAGCGGCTGGGCATCCCCCGCAAAAAGGCCAGTGCACGTCGTTGAATAAGAATACAGCATCGCTTGCCATTGACCGGCAAAACCAATCCACACGTCATTAGAGTCAAACGCAAAAACGTTAATTCGGGACACGGAAATCGGGAGCAGGACCCGAAACAACCTAAAAGCCGAGCAAGTGTTACCGCTCTACACAGGAAAGTAACACAAGCGTTACCTGGATCCGGCCGCATTTAAGGTGTTTTTTGCAAAACACGCACAACCCAATGATTTAAATGGATTTTTTAGCGTGTTGCATTGGCAGGGGTGGACGGGCACTATGAATCCCACGCCAGCAAACAAGAAAAACAGCGGCGTAAAAGCTCAAACAATAACAACAAGAAAGAAGAACAATAATTTCACGAGCCAATGCAGTGCTGCTGCAACTGATGATTGCAGCGACAAGGCAGAAAACAACACAAACAATAATAACAACAGAATCAGCGCAAAATATGGGAGTCACAACTTCGGTTGTGGCTCCTTTTTACTTTCTGGCCGGGCATTTTATCCCATTACCTTGGCCGGTGCCGGCCCTTACGGGCCAAAGACATCTCAACTGGCGAAAAAAAGTGCTACTATCGCCGCCTTATTGCTCATTTTGAGGCCGAATTTTTCGCATGCCCTGCAAGCTTCTGAAACGTATGACACGCTGGTTCACTCCGGGTTCCCCAAAATCTTCCGGCCCGATAGAACCGCGCGTAATTCCCCGCGACCAACACCCGATCTCCCGCAAGCAAGTTTCCCGAGCGGCGCTTGATGTGCTCTACGGATTGCACAAAGGCGGGTTCGAGGCCTACCTGGTCGGCGGCTGCCTGCGCGACATCCTCTGCGGCCGCGAGCCCAAGGATTTCGACGTCAGCACCAACGCTACACCTGAGCAGGTCAACCGTCTGTTCAAGCGCAGCCGCATTATCGGCCGCCGCTTCCAGATCGTGCATGTGCGCTTTGGCCGCGAAGTCATTGAGGTTTCCACCTTCCGGGCCAAGGCCAGCGATGACAACCAGGACCAGAACAAACATCACGCCCACGAAGAAACCGGGCTGGTACTGCGCGACAACACCTGGGGCAGCATCGAGGAAGATGCCCTGCGCCGGGACTTCACCATTAATGCGCTGTACTACAATATTGCCGACTTCACCCTGCATGACTTTGTCGGCAGCATGGGCGATATCGACCAGGAAGTGATCCGCCTGATCGGCAACCCGGAACAACGCTTCCGCGAAGACCCGGTACGCATGCTGCGCGCGGCCCGCTTCGCCGCCAAGCTGGGCTTCCACATTGAAAGCAGCACGGCGCAACGCATTCCCGACATGGCAGAGCTGCTTCTGCAGGTCCCCGCCGCCCGTCTGTTTGATGAAGTGCTCAAGCTGTTCCTCAGCGGCCACGCCCGCGCCTCCTATGAGCAGCTACAGGAGCTGGGTCTGTTCCGCTTCCTGTTCCCGGAAACCCAGCAAGCGCTTGAAGGCGACCAGGGCGAGACCTGGGAAGCCATGCTGCTGGCCGCCATGGACAACACCGACCGCCGCCTGCTGATGGACAAACCCGTCACTCCGGCCTTTATCTATGCGGTACTACTGTGGCCGGTCATTCAGCAGCGCTTCGGTGGCTACCTGTCCAGCGGCTTGCCGCCGGCCCAGGCACTGCACAAAGCCGCCACCCGCGCCCTCAACCAGCAAATAAAACACACCGCCATTCCCCGTCGCTTCTCCACCGTGATGCGTGAGATGTGGGAATTGCAGCTGCGTCTGGACAAACGGGCCGGGCGCCGCGCCGATGCGATGATGGAGCATCCTCGCTTCCGTGCCGCCTACGATTTTCTGCTACTGCGTGAGCAGAGCGGAGAGATCAAGGCCGGGCTTGGCGACTGGTGGACCCGCTATCAGGAAGAAGATGAAAGCGGCCGCCGGGACATGATCAGTCAGCTGGGCAACCAGGGGGGCG
>NZ_LWEZ01001208.1:0-6066 GCF_001634945.1 Alcanivorax sp. HI0044 | reverse complement strand
GCCTGGAACAACGATTACGTTTATATCAGCCCCGGTGTAGAAGGGCCATTCGATCTGCTGTCCATGGGCGCCGATGGTGTTGAGGGCGGCGAAGGCTCCGACGCGGACATCAACTGGCGCGACGTTCAGTAACATGCGCTTGCCCCGCACGCTGCAATCCGGCTTTACCTTGCTGGAAATCATGGTGGTGGTGGGGCTGATTGCGTTGCTGAGCGCCGTGGTGGTTAGCCAGGGGAACTGGACTTCCGACGACCGGCAGCTGGAGCAGGAGTCTGCCCGGCTGAAGGATACCCTGTCACTGCTCAACGAGCGCAGCCTGTTCTCGGGGCAGCTGTTGGCGCTGCGTCTGCGCCATGATGGCTGGGAGCCCCTGGCCTACGACATCGCCGCTGCCGATTTTATGCCCATCGAGGACACTGCACTCAAGCCTCGCCAGATTCCTCCTGCCCTGGAGTTGGTGTGGCAGCTGGATGAACTGGCTGATGAAGAACAGGCGAGCCTCAGTCAGGTTGCCGAGACCCTGGTCAAGAAAGACACCTCGCTGAATTTAGGTGAAGACACCGTGGGCGAGGGTGACGAGGCAGAGGCGCGCCAGCGGGACGGCAACAGCGAGTCCGGGGAAGAGGGGGAAGACGAAAAGGCGTTTCCGCAGATTTTCTTTTTCCCCAGCGGCGAAGTGTCTCCTGTGACCCTCGCCATGCAGAGCCAGGATGATCTCGACCAGGTGCAGCGCTGGCAAATTTCGGCTCTCGGGCAGATTACCGATCCGGACCGTGAGCAGGACGATGACGACCAGCAGGACAAACAGGAGTGGCTGGAGCAGCGTTCAAGAATGATAGAGGACGTCCAGGAATGAAGCGGCAGGGTGGCTTTACTCTGGTGGAAGTGCTGATTGCTGTCTCCATTCTGGCGCTGGTCATGGTGGTGCTTGGGCAGACCATGGGCTCCACCGCGCGGGCCTATACCAATATCAATGAAACCCATCTGGGCTTTCTGGTGGCCTCCGACAAGCTGGTAGAAATGCAGGTGTATCAACAGTGGCCCTCCACTGGCGAATCGGACTCCACGGTGACCCGCAACGGACGTGAATGGTGGATCAATACCCGTGTCAGCGAGGGCCCTTACCCGGATACCCGGCGTGTGGATATCGAGGTGGGCATGATGCAGGACGATGACGAGGGGCAAATGGCGTATCACCTGGCGAGCCTGATCGGCAAACCGGCGTCCGGATGATGAAAACTCTCCATCCGTTTTCTTCCAGGCGCCTGGCGCAGCGGGGCTTTACCCTGCTGGAGATGGTCATCACCATCGCTATCTTCGCGTTCATCTATGTCTGGGTGGCCAGCTTTCTCGGCAGCGCCTTGCAGGGCCGCGAACAACTGAAAGACAGCGCCGATGAAATGGAGGGCACCCAGCGCGCTGTCACCTTTCTTACCCTGGATTTCGAGCAACTGATCAGTCGTCCGGTCCGCGACCCCTACGGTGACCCGCAACCGGCCATTCTGGGCCGTGATAATTATGTGGAATTCACCCGCCTGGGCTGGTCCAACCCTTTTGGTCTGCGTAAACGCAGTGAGATGCAGCGGGTGGTCTATACCCTTGAAGATGGCACCTTGTTCCGCCGTTACTGGCCGGTGCTCGACACTAATGTGGCCACTGAGTATCAGGAAGATGTGCTGCTGGATCACGTGGAGCGCTTTACTGTCCGCTACCTTGATTTGACTCCCCAGGGGGAGTGGCAGTGGCTAGAGCTGTGGCCGGATGTGGCCATGGCGGCCGTTCCAGTCTGGCAGCAGCGTCTGCCAAAGAGTATCGAGCTGGAAATCGAGCTGGAAAACGGTGACATCGTGCACCGTTTCTACCGGACCGTGGTGAACCCATGGAGTTGATAACGCGCAGGCGTAATGGCGTCGTGCATCAGCAGCGCGGAATGGCGCTGGTGATTGTGCTTTTGCTGCTGGCCCTGTTGACCACCATTACCGTGGAGGTACTGTTTCGCCAGGATCGTTTTCTCACTCGGGCGGACAACCTGCTGCAATGGGACAAGCGGTACCAATATGCCATGGCGGCGGAAGTGGTGGCCCAGCAGGGGCTGATCGATGACCTGCAGGATGACCAGAACAATAACGCGCTGGTTGATGACTGCGTGGAAGAGCAGTGGGCAGTACAATTACCGCCCACCCCCTATGAAGACGCCATGCTCAGCGCCAGCGTCCAGGATCTACAGGGGCGTTTTAATCTCAATTGGTTGATTACGGCTCAAGGCGATGCCTTTGTTCGCGATCCAGAGGCGATTGACCGGCTTACCCGGCTCATCGAACTGACTTTCCCCCAGGAAACAGACGCGTCACGACTGGCCAACGAAATGGCGGATTGGCTGGATTCCAACAATATTGTGGATGGGGTAGAAGGGGCGGAAGACGCGGATTACCGTAACCGCCGGACTCCGAACATGCCGGCGGCCCATGAATCGGAAATGCGTGCCTTGCTCAGCTTCCAGGTGGCCAATCAACCCCAGGACAGCATGGTCTGGGGGCTGTTTACGGCGCTACCGCTGGGAACTACATTGAATGTGAATACGGCGCCGCCCCAGGTGCTGGATGCGGTGCTGGGCGGAATAGCGGGTGCCGGCGCAGTAGAAGCCATTGTCAAAGCCCGCCAAGAAGAGCCGATTACAACCGTGAGTGATCTGATGCAGCTTGCTCCTTTGAGCGCCCTTGACGCCGACGAAAAGCAGGCAGTTAGCGACCTTCTGGGCGTTAGCAGTGAATATTTCCAGGTGATGGTGGACGTGGAAGTAGACGGCCAATTAAGCCGATTGGTGAGTCGCTTGCGCCGGCGTAGCGGTAATGATGCGTCTACCGAGGTCTTCAGCCGGCAGGTAAGCCCGCTGCTGACCCCGCTCGAACCGGCCTGCAATCCCTTCTACAATGCCCAGTAAGATGCCCAGTAGGCGCAATGGTCAGTAACGACACTGTGGAATGATGCTCGCCTTGGTACACTGAGCCAGCGGCACATGCAGTAATAACAACGCAGATAACAACGAAAGGACACAGCAGCGTGGCAGATGCTCCACTGATTTATTTAAGCGGTGCAGGGGGAACAGAGCCGGATCTTGAAATTCCGGTGCTGTTGCAGCGCAACGCAACCGATGACGTACAGGCCATTAGCCTGCGTGATGCGCTGGAACAGTGTGCCGGCCAGACCCTCCATGTCATTATCAGCGTGGCCTTTGCCCGGCTAACCCATGTTTCCCTGACTCGCAAGCAGGCGCGCCATTTACAGCGTGTTCTGCCGTATCTGCTCGAAGAGCAGATGCTGGACAGCCCGGAATCGCTTTGGTTTGTCTCACGCAAAGGGGCAGGGGACGACTACGAAGTGACCGCCATCGCCCGTGAGTTGATCAGCCAGCTTGAACAGTGGGCTGCTGAGCAGGGAGCGGTACTCGGCTCGCTTCAGGTAGATGCCGAACGGTTACAGGGCCAGGCTCCTCTGATTGCGGAACTGGATGGTGGGCAGGTGCTATTAATGGCAGACCGGGACCGTTGTCTGGTGGTGGATGCCGACCAGCGTGACGGCATGCAGGCGCTATTTGGTGACAGCCTTGCCGACGCCACCGTTTTATCCGGCACTGCGGCGTTTCTGGATGCACTACGCGGTGGCGCTGGCCAGGAACTGCTGACCGGCCCGTATGCACCGAAACAAAAAAAGGGTAGCAACACGGCGTTTGCGCCCTGGAAGCCCGTCAGCATTCTGGCCGCAGCTGTGTTTGTGTTGGCCCTGGTGGCGATCTGGGTACAACAGTGGCGTTATGAGCAGGCCGCGCAGGCGGCCTTTGCCGATGCCAAAACCCTTTACGAGCAGCTGTTTCCCGGCGACAAGGCGACCACGGCCCTGAGCCGCCAATTCCAGGGGCGGCTTTCCCGCCTGGGAAGTAGCAGTGAAGGCGGGCAGGCCCGTTTTTTTCCGCTTCTGGGGCCGGTGGCGCAAGTGTTGAAAGAGATAAAGGTTGAGCCCAAGCGGCTTCAGTATGATCAGCGCGATAACACCTTGCTGCTGGATGTGGGCGCCAAGGATTATGCCCAGCTGGAACAGCTTCAGAATGCGTTGAAGAAGCAGGGCGCGAGAGCCTCGATTGCCAACTATCGCAATGGTGCCCAGGGCGTCAGCGCTCGTATCAAGGTGGAGCAGCCAGGATGAGTAATACGGCGGAACTGAAAAAACTGGCGGCACAACGGCGCGACCAGGCCGTGAATTGGTATGAAAGCCGGGAACCCCGTGAACAACGCGTCTTGCAGGTGTTGGCTGCCGTGGCTTTTCTGGTGGTGCTGTACTGGTTGATCTGGGCGCCCTCGGTGGCAGCGCGGGACCAGGCCAGGAATCGCTTTGTCACCAATCAGCAAACACTGCAGTGGATCCAGGATAACCGCAGCGCTGTTACCGCCGCCCAGCGAGGCGATACATCAACAGCCAGGCCGACCGGAAACTGGACCGGCAATGTGAGTCGCAGCGCCGACCAGTTTGGCCTGACATTGAAAGGGTTTTCTCCCGATGGAAATCGGGCGGTACGAATCCAGATGGAAGATCAGGTGGCCTCACAAACGGTGCTCTGGCTGCAATCCCTCCAGCAAGAGGGCGTGCAGTTGACCAATCTGGAAATGACGCCGGGTGAGAAACCGGGTACCGCCACGGTGCGAGCGACGCTACAAAAGTAGTCGCCACTCAAGCATAAACAACCAGGTAGCAACCATTACTATGACCCTACGCCTGTTTCTGGCGCTCGGCCTTTTTATTCCGGCACTGACCGCCCAGGCAGAATGCCGCTTTGATCCACTGGATCGTGGCCGGGTGGTTAAACTCTCCGGGCAGGACGTTCCCGGCGCCCAGGGTAAAACGCTGGATTCCCTCTCGGTCATGCGGGTAGAGCAGGGCCGTTTTGTGCCGGTGCCTTACCAGTTCGATGAGCTGGATGAGCACGGCATGGTGTGGTTTGAGGGGAGTCAATTCGCCATGATCGGCGAAGCCGGGCATCTGGATGCGGCAGATCAGCTTTTGATGATGCTCACGGATGCGGGCCCGCAGGCACCAGCTACGCTTCGTCCCGCCCAGGGAACTATCGTTGCCGATATCGCGGTGGCGAATAATTGCCATTTCTATCTGGTCGAAGGCAGTAGACAGCGCAGCCAGGATTATTACGTCGCCCACGACGTCGATAGTGGCATGACGCGCACGGCGCTTTATGAGCTGAACGTGGAGCCGGAAAACGAACTGAACTGGCTCTATCTCGGTTATCAGGGCTACCAGGGGGAGGGCTCCATCATTGATACCCTGAAAATGCGCATGAGCGCCGGGGTGCTCTCGCGCTTTACCCGGATGTCACTGGATAATCATAACCTGCGCCCCAAACAGGTTGGGCATTTGATCGGCCCAATTCGATCAGTCATGCATTTACGTACCAAGGTGGTGCTGGCCGGTATCCCGGTGATGACGATTCAGGTTCAGGCCATGCGTTATGCCGCCCATTACGAAGCGCATACCTTTGCGCGCATCCCGGAGCTGTATCGCGCCACCCTCAAGGACCCGGAAGTGGCGGTGACCGTTGACGGTAATGGGCAGATCGGGGCAAAGGTCTATACCGCCCGGTTCGCGGATAACCCGGTTACGGTTGACGGTAAGAAGGACGTTGATGATCAGGCTTTTGCCGGCCAGCAAATCAGCATGGAAGAAAACTGGATCCTCTTTGACAGCCGCAAACAGTTTTCACTGCTGACAGCCATGACGGTACCGGATGAACTACTGAAGACGCGGGTGGAATTGATCTATGAAGACGACCGTGACCTCAAGGTAGAGCCGGAGCAGTTCACCGGTCAGTTACCCAACCTGGGTTACTCCCTGCAAGGCTGGCCGGAGCCGCAGGAATTGCGCTTTACGGTCAGCCTGTATTTTGACGAAGGCCTGCACGGCATGGAGGCGGGGGCCTTTGCACAGCAGCGAAGCGCTGCCGTGCCTTACGCAGTCAGTGAGCCGGTATCAGAATGAGCGATCCGGCTTCAGCGAGAGAACGTC
>NZ_LWEZ01001207.1:0-7838 GCF_001634945.1 Alcanivorax sp. HI0044 | reverse complement strand
GTTCCAGTAGAAGAACCATCCCCGTCCAGGTCCACACCCGGCTCATCAATTAAGGCCAGTGTCGCCGGCGTGTACATGGTGGTCGCATCCGCCGGGATGTTCTGGCTCGCACCCGTACTGTCTTGGTAGCTATCAGTAGACGCTAACAAGCCATTCACCGAATTGATTTCCACAAAGGTGGCATTGGCTGGCACGGCATCGAAGATATTTACATTCTGCGCCGCACTGCCACCATTGTTCTTCACCGTCAAGGTGTAGGTAATGGTGTTGTTAGAGGTATTGACAGATGCAGACTTGGTGGTTACCAGCACCGCATCGGTGGTCACCGTCACCTGATCGGTGTTGGTGTCGTTACCGTCTGCGCCGTTAACACCGTCAGAGTTATAGTCGCCAATATCGGCGTTGCTGCCGATATCCTGTACCAAGCCACCGTCATTGGCGTCGAAGCTGCCATCGCCCCGGGTCGAACGCACCAGCAAGGTGCCTTCGATGGTGGCGCCCGCTGCGGTTCCGGATGGAACCGGCACGGCCAGGATCAGCTCGACCTGGTCACCCGCGTCAACGCTCACAGACGTGGCGGCGCTTTCACCGGCATCAGGCTGACCATTGCCGTTGGCGTCGATAAACACCTGATAGCTACCCGCTGCGCCGGCACCATTCAGCCCGTCCAGGGTGAAGGTGTCGGTGGCATTACCGGTGTTTTTCAGGGTGTGGCTGAAGTAAACGGTTTCACCCGGCGCACCGGATTTCTTGCCGTCATTTTCCAACGTACCCGCATAGACTTCTGCAACGGTCACTACCGCTTCATTGGACTGTGCGGAGTAGCTGTTGCCGTTGGCATCTTCATAGGTAACGGTTGCCTTGTTCTTGATGTCCGTCCCTGCGTCAGTCAGCGCCCATGCTTGCCCTGCGGCAAACAGTAGACCCCCAGACACAAGGGATGCGGCCATTTTCGAAGACAACACGCCCTTGTTGAAGGCATGTTTCATGGCTTCATTCCTTTAATGGATTGTGTTTTGGATTACCCTCGGTTTCGAAAGCCTTGCGAGAGCGGCCCCTCGTTATTCACGAGCGGTCCGCCCCTCCCCATGCGGCCGATCGCTGACGATCAAGCCGCTCGCACAAGACTTCCCGGGATCTTTCGATCCCCCGTCTGTTTCTCCCGGTGCTACTGCACCGTTACCCGATAGCGATATTGCTGCACCTGGTCAGGCTGCAGGCTGCCTTTCGGCTGCCAACGCACCTGGGTGTAGTCGCTGGGAGAAACCTCGACGTTCTTGGACTGGCCATTTTCGCCAGTGACTGTTTTGGTTACCGGCTCAGCCTGAAAGCTGTCGCCGTTATCAATGCTGACGGTGAAATCGGCGCTCACCTGGGTGGCAGCACTGTCTTTGAGATAAACCGTGTTGGTAGGGATTGGGCCGGTGATTACCAGGCCGGAAAGCGGCTGATCGCTATTATTGGTGTAGGTAAGACGGTATTCGACAATATCTCCAGGGCTGGCCTGCTCAGCTTCAACAACAACTTCCTTGCCGTTTTCGTGAGTGACCAGGTAGGAGTCCATCTGACTGGACAAGGGTGCATCCGCCCACACAGCGGCAGACATCAGCACAGCCAAAGCCGAAATGATCCGTTTTTTCATGAATAAATCCCCGATACATCCAGGGCTTCGCCCTGATTTTACCTATACACCGACACAATGCGGCATACCCCAGTATGCAAAAAAAATCAAAAGCCCGAGTCACACACGCTCAGATAAGAATTAAATATTATGTGACCCAGCGCGCATTTTGCACATAAATCAGTCAATGTGTGTGAACAGAATGTAAAAAATACACAAAAAGAACACATTCAGCGCGAATCTCTCGCCTCATCTCTTTAAAAACAACAACTTACCGGGATCCCATCACTCCCGCCCACAAAAAAACCGCCAGAGGCGGTTTTTTTGTGCTTCAGCGAACGAGGACATCAAGGCCTGCCTTTCGCCCCGTTCAGGTAGCGGAAGAAATCACTGTCCGGTTCCAGAATCAGCACATCCTCGGGCTGATCGAAACTCTCCGAGTAAGCACGCAGGCTACGGTAGAAGCGGAAGAATTCCTTGTCCTGATTGTAGGCCTCAGCGTAAATCGCGGCCGCTTCCGCATCCCCTTCACCGCGGGAGCTTTGCGCCTTGCGATATGCCTGGGCCAATGTCTCGGTGCGCTGACGGTCTGCAGAGGCACGGATTTTTTCTGCCTCCTCACGGCCCTGGGAACGGTGTGCGGCCGCGTCTCGCTGACGTTCCGCCCGCATCCGGTCAAACACCCGGCCACGGACCTGATCCGGCCAGTCCACCTGCTTGACGCGAATATCCACCACTTCGATACCCAGATCTTCCAGGGTGGATTTGTTCACCTCATCACGCACCTGGTCCATCAACGCTTCACGCTGATCGTTGGCCACGCTGGGCACCGGAGAATCAGAATCGCTATCCGTTTTAGCTGCCTTGGCCTCACGGAGCACGGATTCATCCAGCTGGTCGGTTGGCACTTCCACCGTTTCACCGGTGGCAGGGTCACGGATAATCGCCTTGTCACCTTCCACTTTTTCCACGTCGCTCTCACCGGCCACTACCTGGAACACGGTGCGTGACGCGAATTCGTTACGCAGGCCTTCGTTCACACGGGGATCCAGCAACTCACGGGCTCGACGCTCCATCACCTGGGCATTGGAAGAGCCGCCCCCCACGCTGACGATATAGCGCTGCACGTTGCTGATACGCCAGATCACGAATGCATCCACGTTGAGCAGTTTCTTCTCGGCCGTCAGGAATGACTGGCTGCGCACGTCATAGACCAATGCGCGCCCGTCCACTTTCACCACTTCTTCCACCAGCGGCCATTTGAAATACAGGCCCGGCTCGATGTCAGTCTTGTCGATCCGGCTGAACTGCTTGAGCACCGCCTTTTCTTTCTGGTTAACGATGAAAAAGGAATCCAGCGCCAACAATGCCAGCACACCCAGAGCCAGCAGCGCCATCCATCCACGATTATTCATTAGCGCAGCTCCTGGTTTCGGTTGTTGTACAGGCTGCGACCGGTATTGCGGCCACTGCCACCATCATCTGCGCCGGCACTCGAGGTCGAGCCGGAAGACGTCGCGCTCTGGCTCGGCACCTTGACCTTGCCGTCCTGGTTATTCATCAACTTGTCCAGCGGGAGGTAAATCAGGCTATCACCCTTGTTCACGTCCACCAGTACCTTACTGGTGTTGCTGAACACCTGGGTCATGGTCTCCAGGTAGAGACGTTCGCGGGTCACATCCGGCGCCTTGCGATACTCGGTGAGCAAGTCGGTAAAGCGATTGGCATCACCCTTCGCTTCATCAATTACTTGCTGCTTGTAGGCAAAGGCCTCTTCTTCAATACGCTGGGCTTCACCACGGGCCTGGGGAATCACCGCATTGCTGTACGCTTCAGCTTCTTTCTTGAAGCGGTCTTCGTCTTCTTTCGCCTTGGATACATCATCAAAGGCATCACGAACCGCATCCGGCGCTTCGGTTTTATCCAGCACCACCTGGCGCAGCACCAGGCCGGTATCGTAACGATTCAGGTAATCATCAAGCCGTTCACGAACCTGTACCCGGATCGCCTCACGGTTATCCTTGAGCACATCATCCATGGAAGATGACCCCACCACATGGCGCAAGGCCGAGCTGGTGGCGTGTTCCAGAATTTCTTCCGGTTGCGCAACTTTCAACAGGAACGGGCGCGGATCGAGCACCTGGTATTGCACCTGCAAGGTCACGCTGACGATGTTGGTGTCCTTGGTGAGCATTTCCTCGGTGATTTCGTAGCGACGGTTCTGCCCCACATCCACCTTCTCGTACTGCTCCAGAATGGGCGCCCGCCAGTTCAGGCCCGGCTCCACGATGCGATCGAACTTACCGAACCGCAGCACCACGGCGCGTTCGCGCTGATCCACCTGGAAAAAGCCCATCAGGCCATAGCCGATAGACACAATGACCAGTGCGATGATCAGTACCGGCCAGGGAGATCCACCGCCGCTACTGCTTCCGCCACCGCCGGACTTGCCGCCTTTGCTGCCGAAAACATTGTTGATCTTGTCTTTCAGGTTTTTCAGGGCTTCATCCAGGTCCGGCGGCCCCTGGTCGCCACCACCACCCCAAGGGTCCTTCGGCTTGTTGCCGCCGGGTTCATTCCACGCCATGTAGATCTCCAGTCCGCCAGAACCAATGGGCTCCAGCCTAATGATGACTCGCGTTTGGCGAGCGTTCTGAATTGTAGGAAGGGGTGTCGTCACCTGCAACCACAGGGGCCGGAATTACCAGCTCTTCCTCTTTTAATCCCTGTTCACGAAGCAGGCGCTCAAAGTGCACCCGATTCACATTGATGCGCAGTAACATGCCGCCATCGGTGGCGGTCTGCTCTTCCAGCACCTCTCCAGCCTCATGCAAGCGTGCACGCAGACGCCCAGCAGATGCCGGCAATCGCACCCAGCAATCCACCCAGCCAGCCGCCAGCCGTTCCGCGATGGCTTCAAACAGCAGATCAAACCCGTCGCCGGTCTGGGCAGAAATCCACACACGCCAGGGCTGGCCATGCTCGTCTCGCTCAATGCGCGGGGCCTGGTCCAGGTTATCGACCTTGTTATAGACATGCAGCACCGGCAGCTTGTCACCACCGATTTCTTCCAGCACTTCATCGACGGCAGCGACATTGCTGTCGCGCTCTTCCGCGCTGCAATCGGTCACATGCAGCAGCAGGGTGGCGTTGACCGTTTCTTCCAGGGTGGCCCGGAATGCCTGCACCAGCCGGTGCGGCAGGTGACGGATAAAGCCCACGGTGTCCGCCAGAATGGCGGGGCCGACGCCCGGCACCTTCACCTTGCGCAGGGTCGGGTCCAGGGTGGCAAACAACTGGTCCGCCACATAGACATCACCAGTAGTAATGGCATTGAACAGGGTGGATTTCCCCGCATTGGTGTAGCCCACCAGGGAAATCAGCGGGGTTTCCGAGCGCTGTCGTGCCCGGCGGCCTTGAGCGCGCTGCTTACGGACCTTGTCCAGGCGCGATTCGATCCCACGAATACGGTCACGTAATAAACGGCGGTCCGTTTCCAGCTGGGTCTCACCCGGGCCACGCAGGCCGATACCGCCTTTTTGGCGCTCCAGGTGGGTCCAGCCCCGCACCAGGCGGGATGACAAATGACGCAACTGCGCCAGCTCAACCTGCAAGCGCCCCTCGTGGGTGCGCGCCCGCTGGGCGAAAATATCGAGAATCAACCCGGTACGATCCAGCACCCGGCATTTCACCACCCGTTCCAGGTTACGTTCCTGGCCCGGGCTCAGTGCATGATTGAACAGCACCACGTCAGCGTTGTACTCGCTCACCATGGCGGCCAACTCGTCGGTTTTGCCGGTGCCGATAAACAGGGCCGGGTCCGGGCGGTCGCGCTTGCCGGTCAACTCGGCCACCGGCTGCACGCCGCTGGAGGTCACCAGGTGATGAAATTCGTCCAGATCCTCACGCCCCATGGCATCGGGCAGCTCCAGATGAACCAGAATCGCCCGCTCACCCGCTTCGGTACGTGTTTGCTCTGTACGATCAAATAATTCCATAAGATCCGGATATGGGGACAGGTGGCCCTAGTTTAAACCAGGATGATGGTGGAAAGGCAGGAAATGCACAGGTTCTTCGTGGATTAGAGTGAACAACACCCTCCTGCCATTTGATTGCTTGTCGTGAACCGCTGACAGCTTGCCGACCGCTCAATGTCGAATGCCTGACGCAGAGACCATACAACCCGAATGGTTATCGCCCCCTTGTCCACGGCACCCAACATGGCTTCCCACAATGGAGCCCGTATTTTCAGGGGCTTCCCAAGAAGCTCAGCGCACAACGCACAGAGCCACCCGAAGGTGGCTCTGTCTGGGGCTTTACAGCGACACCCCATCAGGCGAAGCAGGCAGTGTTACTGATTGCCGTAGCCTTCATCTGCAGCCGGAGCACCCGCAGCACCCGCACCTGCAGCCATGGCCGGATTACCCGTTGCACGAGGGTTACGGGCCGGCACCACGGTAGAAATTGCGTGCTTGTACACCATCTGGCTGACTGCATTTTTCAGCAGCACGACATATTGGTCAAAAGACTCAATCTGCCCCTGCAACTTTATGCCGTTCACCAGGAAAATAGAAACCGGAATACGCTCCTTGCGCAGCGCGTTCAGGAAAGGGTCTTGTAGCGAGTGCCCCTTTGACATGGTAGATCTCCTTGAAATATCAGTAAAAAGTAGCGCCCAACACTTCGGGCAATCAGCGCGATGCAGCAGCGAAACCGTCCCAAACGGCCACTGCCTCCGCCCGGTGCGCCACCGGGCAAATTTTTGTCAACAACCCACACAAAAGGTTCCGGGTCCCGACCCATCCATGGCCGCGACACCATTCCCGAGTAACGTCGCAGACCTATGCAGTCATTGCATTATAAACCAAAACGCATGCTTTCAGGGCTAACTAAACACAGATTTACAGATCTTCGCAAGCTGCCCAAACAGCGCCTTTCGCTGTGACAGATCATTACTGTCGAACCACTGCAGATCCGGCCATTTTCGCAACCAGGTGAACTGGCGTTTGGCCAGCTGGCGGGTGGCGATAATACCCCGCTCCACCATGGTGTCGTAATCATACTGGCCGTCCAGATACTCCCACACCTGGCGATAGCCCACCGCCCGGATGCCCGGCAAGTCCGGATGCAGCTGTGGCTGCTGGCGCAGCCCTTCCACTTCGGCCAGCAAACCGGAGTCCAGCATGGCCCGAAAACGCAAGGCAATCTGCTCATGCAGCCAGGCCCTGTCCTGCGGGGCCAGCGCCATGCTAAGCACCGGATACGGTAATCCGCTGAACTGACTTAAACCATCCCGGTTCTTTATGACAGTTGTATGATGTTCCGCATGAAACGCCGACAACGGCCGACCGGTGAGGCGAAACACTTCCAGCGCCCGCTGCAACCGCTGCCGGTCCGTAGGCTTGAGCCGCGCTGCAGTCACCGGGTCCACCTCGGCCAGCGCCTGATGCACCGCCGGCCAGCCCTGCGCCTCGGCCAGGGCCGCAATCTCCGCCCGCACCCGCAGGTCCGCTTCCGGCAACGGTGCCAGCCCCTCCACCAGGGCCTTGAAATACAGCACCGTGCCGCCCACCAGCAACGGCAATTTGCCGTTGGCGTGGATCTGTTCAATCTGAGCGAGGGCATCAGCGCGAAAATCCGCAGCGGAATAGGGCTCGGTCAGATCACGAAAGCCCAGCAACCGGTGCGGCGCCAATGCCAGTTCTTCTTCAGTGGGGCGGGCCGCACCGATATTCAAGCCCTGATAGACCAGCGCCGAGTCCACATTGATGATTTCGATGGGCAGGGACTGCACCGCCTCGATAGCCAGCGCCGTCTTGCCGGAACAGGTGGGCCCCATGAGAAGAAAAACAGGCTTGATGCCGGATGCCGGACGCCGGACTGAGCCGATTTCACGTTGGGCGTCCGGCGTCTGGCGTCCGACGTTCATCACTGCCCCCGCATAAACAGGCGATCCAGATCCTTGATGCTCATCTGGGTCCAGGTGGGGCGGCCGTGGTTGCACTGGCCGGAGCGCTCTGTGGCCTCCATGTCGCGCAACAGGGCATTCATTTCCGGGATCGTCAGGCGACGATTGGCGCGCACACTGCCGTGGCAGGCCATGGTGGACAGCAGCTCATCCAGCTTCTGGGCAATACGTTCACTACTGCCTTGCGCCAACAAATCCGACAACACATCGCGAACCATGGATTCGCTGTCACCGTTGCGCAGCAAGGCC
>NZ_LWEZ01001206.1:0-34176 GCF_001634945.1 Alcanivorax sp. HI0044 | reverse complement strand
TCTGCCATGTTAGGAGCACCAGCCATGAGCATGCACCGGAAAACCATCACGCTGACCGAACAGCAAGACGGCTGGGTGAAAGCCCAGATTGAAAGCGGCCACTTTGGCAACGATAGTGAGTACATCCGCGATCTCATCCGAAGGGACCAACAGACCAAAGAACGTCTTGCCATGCTGAGGCAAGCCCTCGCTGAGGGTGAGTCCAGCGGGGAACCGAAACCGTTGGATATAACGGCTATCAAGGCGGCTGGCCGTAAGCGGATTAAGGCTGCCGATTAGTGCTTACGTTGAACGTCACGCCGAGGGCGGAATCCGATTTTATTGGGATTTGGGTGTATGCCTGTGAGGAATGGGGCGTTGATCAGGCGGATAATTACGTGGATCGGCTTGAGGCCGGCATGAAACGGCTGATTGATCATCCATCGCTTGGCGCGAACTACGACCATGTTTTTTCTGGGTATAGCAAATTACAGGTCGAGCATCACGTTGTTTTTTATCGACTGCTTGAGTCGGAAGTGCTTGTTGTTCGTGTGTTGCACGAGGCCATGGATGCACCGGAAAGGCTTCTGGAGTAGTCGGAGTTATATTTTCGGCGCGGCTTAAAAATTTCCATCCTGCACCGTGCTGTTGTCTCCCAATAAGTAGCTGCACTCGGAAAATTACTCGCTGCGCTCCTGATTTTCCAGAATCAATAGGGCCAGGGCTCCCATTGGCTCTTCGGCTTTCGGGAATCAAGATGTTGAGCGTGCCTCCGTTTTTCCCTGACCTTTCGGCTTGTGATAAACCTTGTCGATTAGGCCTTTCAGGCTCTCTGTGCCCTTGGGTGAATTCGGCCTTCCTGAATGTGCGGCGATGTGGGGTTGCTGGCTGTGCCGCTGCGAATGAAACCCCGCCTTGTTGTGGTACAGTGGCCACAAAATCCCAACCCGGACCCTGCCTATGCTCGTCTACCTTCTGGTCGCCTGCGATCGCCTTGATGAAAAGCAGGAAAAGAAGCTCAAGCGTAACCTGGTTGATCTGCAAGCTGCGTTGCAGGCGTATGTGGATGCCAATGAAGTGGCCACGCTGATAGATGACTGTGAGAGTGAGGAGTGTGAGGACTGGGTGCTTGGCATTAGCCTGCCGGTGAAGAAAAAGATCGGGCTCAAGGAGCCGGTGAATCTGTTTAATGACCTGGCCAAGCAATTCAACATTGATTGTGAGGTAGGGTCGATTGACGACGATCAGCGAGACCCGGTGAGTTATTTTGGTAAGCGGGAAGGCGTCGGAGATGCGTTTTTGATTGCGGAGTATTTGGGGGTGTGACGTACTTGTCGGATTACGCCTTTCAGGCTCTCTGTGCCCTTGGGTGAATTCGACCTACAAAAACCGTGCTTCGTAGGTCGGGTTAGGCGTAGCCGTAACCCGACACCTGCGCCGCCTTCAGGCGGCGGTTTCCTGTTTGCTTTCCTGTGTTGTTGGGGCGTACTGATTGGCGTCGGTGGTGTATTCCGCGTGGCCATAGTCCACCAATAGTTCCTTGATTCTCTTCACCAGTATTTTGTCCGCCAGCTTGTTGGCCACCGGGATATCCTGCAGCGTTCGGTAGGCGATCAGGCGTGGCACCACGAACAGGTTGCCCACGGTGAACAGGGCATAATCTATCAGGCGGGGCTCCACGCCCATTTCTTTTGCTTTCGATTTGTCTTTGCGGCCCAGGAATGCCTGGGTAAAGAAGACTTTGGAGAAGCTGCGTTCCACCCGGTTGTGCACTTTGCTGATCAGCTTTTCGTCCTTGGGGCGGTAGACCGACATGGTGGCGCGGGTCAGTTCGCCGCAGGTCTCGTCATCGTAGCCTTCGCGCAGGGTGCCGGAGTAGGTGAGCATGGTGTCGATGATGTCCGGTGCCTCGGCGGGCAGCAGTTCTTCGGGCAGGCCCAGCAGGAAGCATTCATAGCGGGACAGCTCGACGATGGCACGCTCGTTGGCGGTGAAATGTTTACGCCCTTTGCGCAGCGCCTTGAAGGCGGTTAGGTAGGCGGGCATGGTGCCGGCGGGCATCTGGTCTACCTGGGGGATGGGAATGCCATAGACGGCCGGGTCCCAGGGGCCACCCTTGTCGGTGGTGGCACGCTTGATGATGTTGAAGCGCACCATGGAGTGCATCAGGCGGACCATGGCGGCGGCCTTGAAGCCGGGGCCAAAGCGTTCCAGTGCGCCGGGCAGGGTGGCGGTGGTGAAGAAGCTGGCGGTTTCGTTGATGCGCTGGTTCACCGAGTCGTTGGCCAGGGTGCCGGTAATGGCCATGGGCAGGCCGGAGTATTTGTTCATGAAGGTGGCGACGAAGGCGCCACGAATCACGTAGGGGGCCAGGTTCACCATCTGGTTACGACTGAGGCGCGCGCCTTCGCGGACCAGCTCCATGTCCACCCAGTCCGGGGTGGTTTCCATGGCGGTGATGAAATCAATCAGCTCCTGGGGAGCATTATCCACGGCTTCCAGGCCTTCATCGCAGGCTTTCTTGAGCATAGTGATCAGGTTGCGAAAGCCGTATTCCGGCATTAGCGCGGCATAGGCATCGGAGACGGTATCGCCGAGCAGGGTGTAGGCCCGGGCGCGTTCCACTTTTTCCTTGTCGGCAAGAATGCCGGCGCGGTATTTGCGGGAAAACTTCTCGGGCAGGGCGCTGCGGGTGTTGATGTCGTCGGTAAAACGTTCCGGGGTGACATCAAAATCAATATCGCCATACAGGGAAGGAATGCGGGTTTTCTGCGCGCGTACTTTTTCCCAAAGTGCATCCAGTGACTGTGCCATCACTAACCTCTAAAAAAACGGCATTTAATGTATGTATACATTGGGTTTACGGTTTGTCGGTGACAATGGCAGGAAAGCACAATCGTGAGAACTTGTTGGTTTTTGGCCTGAATGGACAGAGAGAAATGAACGCAGGGGAAACACAGGGGAGGGGTCTGTTTTTCTTGGGGAGACGGTAGTGGCGATAGTGTTTATTCGGGCGGTGAGGCCCTCTCCCGATGACGGAAGAGGGCCACCTGGGGATGATGCGACTAGCCTTGTTCCGCCATGGCTTCCTTGTAGAGAGATTTGCGCGGTTCGGCGAAGACCTTGCGCAGCATGGGTTCGAAGTAATCCAGCGGCAGGATTTCTCCGTCCGGATCGAAGGCGGGGGAATCGTATTTGCTGACGAACTCCAGGGTCTGCCGATAGTGAGGGTGATCCTTGAAGTTCTCGCGCATGTCGCGATCCATGCCCAGGTAATGGAAGAAATAGTAACCCTGGAAGATGGCGTGGTGTTTCACCATCCAGTGGTTGGCATCGCTAACGAACGGTTCCAGCAGCACGGCGGCCACGTCGGCGTGGTTGAAGGTGCCCAGGGTGTCGCCGATGTCGTGCAGCAGGGCACAGACCACATACTCGTCATCCTTGCCGTCACGGTGGGCCAGGGTGGCGGTTTGCAGGCAGTGCTGAAAACGGTCGATCTTGAAACCACCGAAGTCACCTTCCAGCAGGCGCAGGTGCGTGATGATGCGATCGGACAGGCCCTTGCTGAAGTCGCCGAAGGACTTGGCGATGATCTGCCAGTCCTCGCCGGTGCCGTCCTTCATGTGGGTGAACTGGGCGCGGGGTGCGGTCATGCCATTCATGGTGCGCTCCTTATTCCGCGTAGCCGGGGTTGTTGCGGTCCAACTTGCGCAGCAGGCCGGGCCAGGCCAGGTTGCCGCCCATGCCCTTGGTCACCTGTGCCGCCTGTTGCTTGATGGTGTCGACGATGCCGTCCGGGATCGGCGTCAGCGGGCGGTTGCCGGACAGGGCTTGCAGCTGGATTTCGCAGGCGCGCTGGAGGATAAACATGCCCAGGAAGGTGTCGGCGATGGTGCTGCCCACGGTGAGCAGGCCATGGTTACGCAGGATCATAAAGTTGGCGTCGCCCAGGTCGGCTTGCAGGCGCGCTTTTTCGTCATCGCGCAGGGCCACGCCTTCGTAGTCGTGATAGGCCAGGCTGGCCAGCGGAAACAGGCTTTGTTGCGACAGGGCCAGTAAACCTTCCTGCTGGGCGGAGACGGCGACGCCGGCGGTGGTGTGGGTGTGCATGACACAGGCGGCATCGTCGCGCACGGCGTGGATAGCACTGTGGATGGTGAACCCGGCCGGGTTGATGTCGTAATCGCTGTCGTCGAGCTTGTTACCTTCCTGATCCACGCGCACCAGGCTGGAGGCGGTGATCTCGTCGAACATCATGCCGTAGGGGTTGATCAGGAAATGATGCTCGTCGCCGGGGATGCGGGCGGACAGGTGGGTAAAGATAAGATCATCCCAGCCGTGCAGGGCGATGAGCCGGTAGGCGGCGGCGAGATCCACGCGCAGCTGCCATTCTTCGGCGCTGACGCTGCCTTTCCTGGAGGGGACGGTAGCTGGGTTAATATTGACCTGGCTGTTCATGTAGCGCTCTCCCGTTGTGTGGGTCT
The DNA here is from genome assembly GCF_001634945.1 of Alcanivorax sp. HI0044. Lineage (NCBI taxonomy): Bacteria > Pseudomonadati > Pseudomonadota > Gammaproteobacteria > Oceanospirillales > Alcanivoracaceae > Alcanivorax > Alcanivorax sp. HI0044. The sequence continues at coordinate 29,713 of NZ_LWEZ01001206.1, read as the reverse complement.
TATTGGGGTCAGGGACCCTTATTTAAGGTAATCGATTTTCCAATCCCTTGAGTGTAGGCCCGGGGTTAGGGAGAAAACTGTCAACTGGTTTACAATTGCTCCATGACGGATGCCTACACGGTGCTGCGGCACTGCCCCTTACTGGCCGGATTTCCCGATGCTGCCCTGCATGAAGCGGCGCGGCACGCCCGGGTGCGTTCGTTTCAGGCCAACCAGCCGATTTATGAGAAGGGCGAACCCCAGTCCAACCTGTGTGTGATTGCCGAGGGCCTGGTGCGGATCAGTTCGGTGAATGCCCAGGGGCAGGAAGCGGTACTGATCATTTTTGACAGCGGTACCTGGTTTGGCGATGCGGTGTTTTCCCCCGGTACCGGGCGGGTCTATGGCGCCACGGCCCATGAGGCAGCGGTGCTGGTGGAAGTGCCGGGCCCGTTTTTCCGTGAGCTACTGCAACGTTACCCGCAAAGCTACCCGGTGGTGCTGGATCTGATCAGCCAGCGGCTGTGGTCCGCCATCTCCATGATCGAGGAAGACGCGCTGCGCGGCACCCAGGCACGGATAGGGCAGCGCTTGTTGTTCCTGTCGCAAATGCAACGCGGCGGCAAGCCGGAGGGTGGGCCGGTGACGGTGCGTCTGACCCGTGAACATATTGCCAACATGATGGGGATGACTCGTCAGGGCGTGCACCGGACGCTCAAGGCGTTTGAGGCGCAGGGGCTGATCACGCTGGGCTACGGGCGCATCACGATCGAAGATGAGGCGGCGCTGCGGGAACACTTGGCGACGTTGAATTGATGCTAAGCAGGATGTCGGATTCCGCCTTTCAGGCTCTCTGTGCCCTTGGGTGAATTCAACCTGCTCACTCACACTTGTAGACGCTCGGCCAGATGAGAGGGGGGTGGGAAGTCATGCTTGCATGACCAAGAGGCGTGCTCAGCACCACCTGATTATTCGCGATGCAAGCATCGCTTCCCACAGTAGAATGAAGGCGCCTCTGCGTCAGGCATCCGGCGCCGAGCTTTCACCCTAGCGCACTTCCATGCCCGGTTCGGCGCCACTGTCCGGGCTGAGGATGTGAATGTCATCCCCGCCGGGGCCGGCGGCCAGTACCATGCCTTCGGAGACGCCGAACTTCATCTTGCGCGGTGCCAGGTTGGCGACCAGGACGACCAGTTTGCCTTCCAGCTCTTGCGGTGCGTAACGCGATTTGATGCCGGCGAAGACGTTGCGCTCGCCCAGCTCGCCCACGTCCAGTGTCAGCTGCAGCAGCTTGTCGGCGCCTTCCACGTGAGCCGCCTTGGCTACACGGGCCACGCGCAGTTTCACCTTGAGAAAATCATCAATGCTGATGGTTTCGTCGTCGGCATCCGCTTTTTTCGCGTCTGCTTTTTTGGGCTTGTCGGCAACCTGTGCCGGCGTACTGTCCTTGGAATCCGCCAGCATGGCTTCCACCTGCGTCATGTCGATACGGTTGAGCAGGGGTTTGAACTTGGCGATTTCATGGCCCAGCAGCAACTGGCCTGCGTCGGCCCAGGTAAGTGGCTCCACCTGCATGAAGGCTTCTGCACGCTCGGCCAAAGCCGGCAAGACCGGTTTCAGGTAGATCACCAGCAGACGGAACACGTTGATGGCGGTGCTGCAGATGGCCAGCACTTCCTGTTCTTTTCCTTCTTCCTTGGCCAGGCTCCAGGGCGCCTTGTCGGCGATGTAGCCGTTGGCGTGATCGGCCAGTGCCATGATTTCACGCATGGCCTTGCCGAATTCGCGTTTCTCGTAGAAGTCGGCGATGCGTGGGCCAGCTTCCTGGACTTCGCGTACCAGCAGCATGTTGTCCAGATCGGTACTGAGCGTACCGCCGAATTTTTTCACGAAGTTGCCGGTGCGGCTGGCGATGTTGACCAGCTTGCCGACCAGATCCGAGTTCACTCGCTGGGCGAAGTCTTCCAGGTTCAGGTCGAAATCATCCACCCGGCTGGAGAGTTTGGCGGCGAAGTAGTAGCGCAGATACTCCGGGCTCAGGTGATCCAGGTAGGTGCGGGCCTTGATGAAGGTGCCGCGGGACTTGGACATCTTGGCGCCGTTCACGGTGACAAAGCCGTGGCTGTAGATGGCGGTGGGTTTACGCAACCCGGCACCGTCCAGCATGGCGGGCCAGAACAGGCCATGGAAGTTGATGATGTCCTTGCCGATGAAATGGTACAGCTCGGCGGTGGAGTCCTTGCCCCAGTAATCGTCGAAGTTCAGGCCTTCGCGATCACAGTAGTTCTGGAAGCTGGCCATGTAGCCGATGGGTGCATCCAGCCACACGTAGAAATATTTGCCCGGGTAGCCGGGGATCTCGAAGCCGAAGTAGGGGGCTTCACGGGAGATATCCCAGGGCTGCAGGTCTTCGATCCATTCCTGCAGTTTGTTGGCCACTTGTTCCTGCAGGGCGCCGGAGCGGGTCCACTCGCGCAGCAGAGGCTCGAACTTGGGCAGGTCGAAGAACAGCTGGGTGGTTTCTTTTTCCACCGGCGTGGCGCCGCTGACCGAGGAGTAGGGATCGATCAACTCTGCCGGCGTATAGGTTGCGCCACAGACTTCGCAGTTGTCGCCGTACTGGTCTTCGCTCTTGCACTTGGGGCAGGTGCCCTTGACGAAGCGATCGGCGAGGAACATGCCTTTCTGCGGGTCGTACAGCTGGGTAATGGTCTTTTCCAGGATGTAGCCGGCATCCTTGTTGCGCTGGAAAACCATTTCCGACAGCGCCCGGTTCTCGGCGCTGTGGGTGCTGTAATAGTTGTCGAAGTTCACCTGGAAATCGGCGAAGTCCCGCTCGTGGTCCGCCTTCACCTGGGCAATCTGCTGTTCCGGAGTGACGCCGTTTTCCTCGGCCTTGAGCATGATGGCGGTGCCATGGGCATCGTCAGCGCAGACATAGGTACACTGCTGGCCACGGAGTTTCTGGAAGCGAACCCAGATGTCGGTCTGGATGTATTCCAGCAAATGACCCAGGTGAATGGGGCCATTGGCATAGGGAAGGGCACTGGTGACCAGTATCTTGCGGGGAGTGTCACTCATGGGAACGGCGTCGTTTTTCCAAAAAATGGGTGGCCTATGATACGGGGGCTGCCGGGGTTTTTCATCCTGTGTTCTCCACAAGCTGCGAGTCAGGTGCTGCGAGCCCCCTGACGGCCATACGGAGAACGGCACCGCTGGAGTGGACAAGCGTTGTGGCGGTGCGGCGATGTGCTAGGGTCTGTTCACACTCATTCCATGCTCCCTGTTGCGGCCCAAAATGCGCCAATCCAGGCGCGAGGAGAGATGTTTGGTGTCTCCAAATGAGCGACGAGCAACAACGAGTGGCGCATTTTGGGCCTCAACCCGAAGGGCTGGGCCCTTTTTCCGCCCAGCAGTCCCAACCTTTACTTATGTAGAACAACTACACTGCGTATCGGTTGGAACATCTGGACAAAAAAATGACGCCAGCAGGGACCACGGAATGAGTGTGAACAGACCCTAGTGTCTGCGGTTAGTCTTGAGGGAGTGGGCAATGTCGCTGAGAGTTCGTATTCGCTGGTTGCTGGTGGTTTCTGCGGCTATCTGTGTGGCGCTGGCAACGGTGGCCCTGTATTGGGTGAATCTGTCGTTGGTGGATACCCTCGCGGAGCGCAATGCGGAACGTGAGCTGGGCAAGGTGGAAGCCGCTTTCCTGGATCAGCTGTCGGTGTTGCGGGTACGGGCGCAGGACTGGAGCCAGCAGCCTGAGCAGGCACCGGTGAATCAGGGGGGCGTTGGTCACCTGGACCTGATGATGGCGCTGGATAACGATGTCATTCGCTGGGATAACGGGGAGCCGGGAGTGGATTCGCCGGTGTTCGAGACCCTGGCGCGGCGTTTCACCGAACAAGGTTGTATGCCTATTTGGGGGGTGGTGAAGGTAGACGGCAGGCCATTGCTGTTTAGTACTGCGGTGGAAAATGGTTGCCAGGCCTATCTGTTGGGCGTGTGGTTGGACAGTGGCTGGTTGAGTTACCTGTCCGAGCGGGTAGGGCGTGCCTTGTTCGTGCAGGAAGCCCAGGGTGATGGTCCGGTGAGTCGCGGCCTGGGCGAGGTGGAGGGGGGGCAGTTACAGGGACGTTTCCCTATTCCGGATTTCCTTGGGGAGACGCCGTTGGAGGTGATTGTCGAAATTCCCCATGACGGTTACCAGAGCATGCTCTATGCAGTCTTGTTGGTGGCGCTGATTATGGTGGTGCTGACCGCGATTACCGTGTTCGTGATTAATTGCCGCATTCAACCCATGCTGTTTGGGCGTTTGAATTTGGTGCATAACGCGGTGCGTTCGATTGCCCGCGGCGGTGCTCTGGATCAGCGTGTGCCAGTACTGGGAAGCGATGAAATTGGTGCACTGGCGGAAGACTTCAATGCCATGGTGGACAGCATTCACCATGCCCAGATCCAGTTGGCGGAAGCGAGGATGCAGGCCGAAGATGCCAGCCAGACCAAAAGCCAGTTTCTGGCCAATATCAGCCATGAAATCCGCACGCCAATGACGGCCATTCTCGGTTACACCGAATTATTGCGCGATGGCTCGCTCGGGGCGGCAGACAAGCGGCGTTATCTGACCATCATCCAGCACAACGGGGATGCGTTGCTGGCGCTGATTAATGATGTGCTTGATCTGTCACGGATTGAGGCAGGTCAATTGCACCCGGAGCAACGGCTGTTCTCTGTAAGGGTACTGTTCGATGAAATCATCGACAGCCTGCAGTTGCGTGCTATTGAAAAAGACATTGCCTTGCGTATTGATTACCTGGCAGACATGCCGCCGACGGTCAGTGGTGATGCGTTTCGCTTGCGCCAGATACTGGTCAATTTGATTGGCAATGCGGTGAAATTCACCGAGCAGGGGCAGGTGCATGTGCGAGTTAACTGGGATGAAGAGACGTCGCGCCTGACTGTATCAGTGGAAGATACCGGGATCGGCATCAGTGAAAGCGAGCTGAACCGTATCTTTCAGCCTTTCTCCCAGGCAGACGCATCGCATACCCGTCGCTATACCGGTACCGGTCTGGGGTTGAGTATTGCCCGGCAATTGGCCCGCGCCCAGGACGGGGATATTCAGGTCTTCAGCACCTTGAATCAGGGGAGTCGTTTTGTGCTGGAGATACCATTGGTGCGGGCCTGTCACACGGCTCCACCGGTCTCTGGTGACAGGCAGGATAACCTGCCGGCTTCTCAGGGGGCGTTGGCTTCACTGGATGGTATGCGTGCGTTGCTGGTGGAAGATAACGCAGTGAATCGTCTATTTGTGCGCAAGGTGCTGGAACAGGCGGGCATGCAGGTGACAGAAGCGGAGCATGGGAAAGAAGCCTGCGCGGCCTTTCAGGTGGCCGACGGCGCTTACGATCTGGTTGTGCTGGATATGCAGATGCCGGTGATGGATGGCTATGAAACTGCCCAGGCCCTGCGTGACCGGGGGTATGGCGGCCCCCTATTGGCGCTGACGGCCAACGTGCTGGCGGTGGATCGCCAGCGTTGTCTGGACGCCGGTTGTGATGCCTTTCTGGGTAAGCCGGTACGGATGAGGGAGCTGCTGGCGGTGTGCGCGCAACTCCTTAACCCCTCAACGGTTTCCGTTAGCCGGTAATGTCTCTGGAGACCTGGGGAACCTCTGAATAACTCCTTGCATGCTCAGCGTGACCTGGAGCGTACAGCTGTTGTGTCTTGTCTCGACGGTAAGGGTGGCTCCCTTTCCTGGAGACAGGGCGCAGCAGATGTGCGCTCCAGGCCGCGCCCTTCGGGTTTTCCAGGCTGACCCGCACTCGTTGTTGCGCTTTTTCGATGGATGGACATATCTCGATCCCAGTTAGGGGACACCTTCAAAAACGCGCCCTCTGTGCCCCGAATGGGGTATAGATTGCGAGCCAGCCTGAAAGACTGAGCACGTAAGGCGTTATCCAGAGGTTCCCTGGCCACGCCTGAGTGCATCGTGGACTTGCTGCTGGGATACCGGTTTGCTGAGGTAATCATCGACCCCGGCGTCGCGAGCTTTTTGTACATAATCGCCGGTGGCATGGGCCGACAGGGCAATGATCCAGCAGTGCGGAGGTGTTTCCAGAGCGGCCTCCAGGGCACGAATCTCCCGGGTGGCCTGGTAGCCGTCCATCACCGGCATTTCGCAATCCATGAAGATGATATCCCAATGATCCGGGCGGTTGCGGACTTGCTCTACGGCTTGTGCGCCGTCGCTGACCAGCGTGGCATGGATACCTAACGATTTGAGGATGCTGTCGATCACCAGCTGGTTAACGGCATTGTCCTCCGCCACGATCACCTTGAGCATATTGGCGCGATCCAAGCGGATCAGGGGTTCTTTTGCGGTGGAGGGTGCGCGCGCTTCGTCGGGGCCGGTGAGCAGGCTGCGTTTCAGCGCCTGACAGGAAAAGGGCGTTTCTATCAGTAGCAGATCTTCCGGCAGGGTGCCGCTGAGGGGCTGGCCGGTGGGGTGCAACAGCACCAGGGCCGGGTTATCGAAGTGAGTGCGCAGGCGTTCCACGTAGTGGGGATTCTCCAATACCGACAGTTCTGCGATCAGATAGTCCACGGGCTGGCCGGGGCTGGCCGGATCAAGCGCTGTTATGACGTCGCGGTATTCCAGCGTTTTGGCGCCCCAGCGGCTGAGAATTTGTGACAGGCTAAGCAGTTGTGGGGCGGTGCTGGAAATGATGGCGGCGGTACGATTTGCCAGCACCGGTTGCTTCTGAACTTTTTCCACTTCCACCGGCAGGGATAACCAGAACGTGGCTCCACGGCCCAGAGAGCTGGAGACGCCGATATCGCCGCCGAGCAGCTCGATCAACCGTTTGCAGATCACCAGCCCGAGGCCGGCGCCGTTGTGCTTGCCCTTGGCAGACAGATCGCTGAAAGCCTGGAACAGTGACGACTGCTGGCCTTCATCCAGGCCTATCCCGGTATCGACCACTTCAATCATCAGCACGCACATGCCCTTGTTATTCACCGGTTGCTTCAGGTTTACATGCAGGGCGACGTGACCACGCTCGGTAAATTTGAAGGCATTGCTGAGCAGGTTGGTAATGATTTGCTTGAGGCGGATCGGATCGGTCTTGATGCGCTCTGGCACCCGACTGTCGATATGAATGTACAGCGGCAGGGATTTTTCGCTGGAGCGTAGTGCAAACAGGCGCACGCAATCATCGACGATGTTTTCCAGCGCGATGGGCTGGTAATCCAGCTCCAGCTTGCCGGACTCGATTTTCGAGTAATCGAGAATATCGTTAATCACGGTCAGCAAAGACTGCGTGGACTGATAAATGGTGCCCACATATTGCGCCTGCTGGTGGGTCATGCTGGTACGGCGCAGCAGGTCGGTCATGCCCATGATGCCGTTCATGGGCGTGCGGATTTCATGGCTCATGGTGGCCAGGAATTCACTTTTGGCGTGATTTCTGGCGCCAGCCTTGAACGCTTCCATTTCCGCGATGGCGCGGTCACGCACTGAATCGGAATGGGCTTCTTTCAAGCGATTGATGCGCCGGGCCAGCGCCAGGGAAAGCAGTACGACTTCGAGAAAAACACCAATTTGAACCAGGTTTTCGGTCAGCGCATTGCGTGGAACAAAACCGTATTTATTCAGTGCCATGGCCGCTGCGCCAACAATAAAGCAGGACCAGGCGATGGTGAAAATTCGCGCATCCGGGTCGCCGCTACGGGCACGGATCAGCCCGACGAAGAAGATACTGAAATCCATCAGCAAAATGGCGCTGACGGAAATCGGAATCAGGAAGGTGCGGCTGGTAAAGGGGGCCGCGAGGAAGAGCACGGTGCCAATGCCCACCAGTAGTTGTAACCACATGGCAAGGCGCGGTGCTTTTTCCCGTAGGGATAGAAAGTGCAGGGTAAACAGTGGCGGCAGCAGCACAATCAGTGGCAGCAAGTAATGAATCATGTACTGGCTGACCAGGATGGAATGCGGCCACAGATAACGGTGGGCATAGCCGTGCAACACTGCCATGAACAGGGTGACGACGGCGGACCAGCACACATACAGCAAGTACACTTTTTCGCGAATGGAAAAGAACAGCGACAGGTTGTAGAGAATCATCACCAGCATGCCGCCGAAGAAAACTCCCTGCACCAGGCTTTGTGTTTGCACCGAGGCGTTGTAACTCTCCTGTGTCCGCAATTCCAGCGGCAGCTGGATGCTGTGCGCAGAGGCAACCTTGAGGAAAATGTCGTTGTCGGTGCCTGTGGGTAGCGTCAGCGGGAATGCGGGCGTCGGGGCTGTGCCCGGGCGTACTGAAAAATCCCGGTCCATACCGGCCTGGAAATGAGCAATGAGGGTGCCGCCGGCATCCACCTGGTAGACATCCACTTCACCGAGCATGGCGTAGTCGATTTGCAGCTGCCAGTCAGCATGAAGTCGATTAAGATTGCGAACTGAGAAACGGAACCAGCAATGATCAGTGATAAAGCCTAGATTCGGAGTGCTGGCACCGGACGGTTGCCAGGGCAGGTCGGTGCGTTGAAGAATGGCATTAATGTCAGGCGACTGATCCGCAGGCGTGCAGAAGGTGTACAGGCCCTGATAGGGGTGAATGTGTTCCTGCTGTTCGCCGATGATTTGGGTGTCCGGCCCTTTGGCTGAAGCCAGGGAAGACAGGCAAATCGAAGCAAAAGCGACGAATAAAAGCAGAGCGGCTTTCGAGTCCTTGAGCAAAGTGTCTTTATCCTGAATAGACGGGGTGACATCACCTCTATTCAGTGATGCTAGCAGCGTGAGCCGGGGGGCTCAATGCAGGGGGAGAATAACAGATGACAGGGATAGTGAACCGCTTTGCGGTGGGGCCGATTACGGGTGAGTCCGGTGTGAACCATGTGCGCCTGTTCGGTGCATTGCCGAAAGGGGAGCTGGGCGCGGGCGACAAGTTTATGTGGGGGCGAGTTCGCTGGCGCAAAGAGGGGGAAGACAGCTGGTCTGAGCCTCGTAAATTTCGCCTCAACGGGAACTTCGATGGCTCCGGGGTGGTGGTGGTTAATGGGCTTGAACCCGGTACCCGCTACCAGTATCAGGCGGGCTGGGTGCGCGCGGAGCAGGATGAGACGCCGCTGGACTGGCACGCCATTGAGAGCGGCTGTTTTTCCACCGATCAGCCCACGGCTGATCAGACAACCTTCTTGTTTGGTTCCTGTTGTTACCGGTTTGTGGGGCTCGATGGCATTATCCAGGATGATCGCGCCGACAAGATTTTTGCGGAAATGTCGGTGCAGGCAGAGCAGCACAATCCGGATTTTGTCCTGTTCGGGGGGGATCAGGTCTATGCCGATTCCATGTACAGCATTGGCGCGGCGACGACCCGGGATGATTTCGATTCCCTTTATCGGGCCAGTTTTTCCCAGAAGCACTTGGCCAAATTGCTGAGGCAAACCAACAGCTACATGATCCTGGATGATCATGAAATCGAGAATAACTGGCCAGCCAAGGCCGACGCCGAGTTATGGACGAACAAGTATCCGGCAGCGATCAAGGCGTACCAGATCTACCAGGCGTCCCATTCCCCGGCGGCGCCATTAAATGAAGCCGGTACCTATCTGGATCGCGACCCGGATAAATTCTGGTATACCTTTTCCCGTGGGCCGGCGGACTTTTTTGTAATGGATGTGCGTACCGAGCGGGTACTGAGCCGCTGGCCCTGGCAGCGCAAAATGATCAGCGAGGTGCAGGAGCAGGCCTTTGTCCAATGGCTGGACCGGGATCCCGAGCGCATCAAGGTGCTGGTGACCTCCGTAGTAATGTTCCCCGAGCAGAGGCGTCCGTTCCGTGGCAAAGATGCCTGGGAAGGCTTCCGCCATCAGCGTCAGCGGCTATTGGCAGCCATGGCGAAGAGTGCCAGCCAGAAACTGGTGGTGCTCAGCGGGGATGTGCATGCCTCTCTGTATGCAAGCTTGACACTCAATGGTGGCAAGAAGGTACACAGCTGGACGTGCTCCGGGTTGTTCTGGCCCACCGCGCTATTCGCGTTTCGTTGGTACCGGCCGATGATCCGGGTGCCAGGCTTGCTCTACAGCGGTTGGGGCCGGCCGTTAGGGCAGGTTAGCGTGCCGGGGGAAGTGTTCAGTGATAATGCCTTTTCGGTGGTGTCGTTCGATGAAAAGGGCGCTCAGTTCGCGCTGTTCGACCGTCGTAATCGGGCCGTGCCGGAGGCAAGCCGAACCATTGAATGGTGATACCGGCGTGAGGGGGCCTGATTTTGTATCTCGGGTATGGCGAAAGGCTTACATGACTTGGCGCTTTTCTCGCCTTACCTCTCGCGGGAGGTTTACCTAAAGTAGATCTCGCAAGGACGCAATGGAACACGGATGTTCGATTTCGACCCGGTACAGCTTACGCCCGCCAACCCCAAATGGCGGGCGTTTCTTTTTCTGTCTCTTGCCCCTGTCCCCGTTTCCCCTTTGATTGCCCGTAGCAGAACACCGATAATGCCTCGCTTCACAGTAGGAGTCGGTCATGTCTGAGCAAGCGGAACAGCGGGAAATCCTCAAAGCCAAACTCAACCAGGAAACCGCCAAGGCCAGCTGGCAAGAACTACAGCCGTTCTTTGCCCGTGGCCAGACGGTCTACGTGGCGCCGGAACTGGATTTGATCGAGGTGGCGCTGGCGTTTTCAGAAGATGAGGCCGAGATGATTGCCCTGTGGCGCGATAAAGCCCAGGTCGACAAGGTCACCGATGAGCAGGCTGCGGCGTGGTTTGCAGCAGATAAAGGCTTGTGGACAGTGGTGCTGCCGCCCTGGGTATTGGTGCAGCCGGAAACGGTACAGTAATCCGGCGGCCAATCACGGTTTCGGAGCGCGACAGAGTTGCCCATCGAATAGACGGGCGTAGCGCTCCTTACCCTGGATACCGTCCTCTTCTACCTTTTCTCTTCTTTCCCGCTTCTTCGTATCGTGCCCTGCGGCTTATGCGCTGGGTGTAGAGTTCTTATGCCGTGCCCGGTATTCACCGGGAGGTAATCCCAGCCAGCGTTTGAAGGCCTTGTTGAACGAAGAGGGGTCTTCATAGCCAAGCTGGTGAGCAATCTCGGCAAAACCGGCTTCACTGTAGCGGACCAGCTGTTCAGCCAATTCTGCGCGGACTTGATCGAGCAGATCCCGGAACCGGGTATGGTGTGCGTTCAGGCGTCGCTGAAGGTTGCGCACGCTCATGTTCAGGCTGCTGGCCAGTTGTTGCTGGTCATAATGGCCTTCTTCAAGCTGAAATCGCAGCCGTTCACGTATCAGGTCAATCAGGTGATGATCACGCAGTGAGTTAAGCGTCCGGTCACACTGGATCAGCGCCTGCTGGAAACGCTCATCGTCGTGGTTCGGATTGGGGCTATCCAGCACCGTGGCGGGAAACAACACCTGGTCGTACTGGCAGCCGCCAGTGACAGGCGCTTTCAATAACGCACTGAACAACTCCGTATGGGGGCTGCTTTCCTGCAGGTGCACTTTCACATCATTACTTGCCTGTACACCCAGCACCACATCAGCCAGACGCAAAAAACCACTGAGTACGGCATGGGTCTGCATGGCGTGAATCGGCATTTCGCCATTGGCAGCACAGCGAACGGCCACGTATTTGTCTTGAACATGCACGGTCACTTGCTGGGCTTCAGTCAGCAGGGGCCAGTATTGTTCCAGGACTTTCAGTGCTTGCCAGCCGTCCCGGTAATAATGCAGGGCGTCGCCTAGGGGGGCGATATCAGGAAGGAGGATCTGTTGGCCGATGCGAATGCCCATGGCCGGATCACCGAGTTTTTTTTCCGCCTGTTCGAAAAGGCGCTGTATAGCGGATGCGTCCAGGCGTTCATCATTCTCTGTCAGCAGGGAGGCGGGCAGGCTGGCGCTGGTCAATAATTCAAGCAGATCCAGGCCTTGTCTCTGCCAGTAGCGCAGGTCGCTCTGCAACATGGAAATGTGTTTGCTGAACATGAGTTGCCTCTAATATTTTATTCTTATGTCGTTGTTTTAAAACGGCATTGGTTTCTGGCGACACATTCCCTGTTTGGCTGGCGTCTGGCGCCATATGTTGCTCTCTCTCTCCCTCGTAAGGTAGCCAATTCGTACGATAGTACATCGCTCTGTGCGTAATAACGCACCAATTTGCGATAAACGTGGCGCGAAAACCTTCCATATGGTGACTTGCGTCACACTTTGGTCCTGATGTTCGGGAGAGAGATAATAATGAATGTAGATAAGAATAAATTCGTAGAAATGCCGGCGGTTCGTCTGCTGGCGCCGTTGGCCCTGGCCGTATCACTGGCCGCCTGTGGCGGCGGTGGCAGCAGCAGTGGTGGTGGCGCTACCGGTGGTGGCGAGAACCCGGTGGGGTATCAGTTCCCGCAGGATATGCCAGCCGATGTACCGCAGCAGGAAATCGCCTGCGGTGGTGAAGACGCCATCGAGCTGGATGCCAATAACATTACCGACAGCGCCAAGATTGCTTTCCTGGATGCCCAGGACGGTGACGTCATCGTCTTCCCGGAAGGGCGCTTTGACCTGAACGATACGCTGACGCTGGATGGCGAACTGGGCGGGGCACGCATTGCTGATATCACGATTTGTGGCCAGGGCATGGACAAGACCATTCTGGACTTCAGCAATTCCGTGGGTGATGACGGCCTGTTTATTACCAACATCAATGATGTGGAAGTCTACGGCCTGGCCGTGGTGGAAGCGGCCAACAATGCCATCAAGTTCCAGCATGCTGATGGTGTGCGTATCAATTATACCGCGACGGTATGGCAGGGGGAGCCGGACAAGGGCAACGGTGCTTACGGGCTGTATCCGGTAGAAAGCAGCAATGTGCTGGTGGAAAACAGCTACGTGCGCGGCTCAGCGGACGCCGGTGTCTATGTGGGTCAGTCACAGAACATTGTTGTGCGCAACAACGTGGCCGAATACAACGTGGCGGGGATCGAAATCGAGAACTCCACCGGTGCGGACATGTACAACAATATCGCCCGTTTCAATACCGGTGGTTTGCTGGTATTTGATCTGCCCATCGGTAATGGCACCTATGGTTCTGGCGTGCGGGTCTTCGGTAACACCGTGATCGAAAACAACACCAAGAACTTTGCCAATAGCAGCAGCAACCCGGGTGGTGTTCATATCGTACCGCCGGGCACCGGTGTGATCGTTCTGTCCACTGACGATGTGGAGATTTTCGATAACGAGATTGCCGATCACGATACCCTGGCGGTGGCGGTGACCAGCTTCTTTATCGCCGATGAAAATGCGGCAGGTCCCGATTATCAGACCATCATCGAAGACGGTTGGCTGCCGATTGTGCGCAATATCCATGTGCACGATAACGCCATCACCAATGCCGGTGCAGCGCCAAATGGGGCGTTGATTCAGGAGATGATTCAGTTGTTTACCCTGACCCCTGAACTGCAGTGGCCTGGCATTCTGTATGACGGTGCCGGCGAGCAGTTGGCGAATACCGGTGCTCTGATGCCATTGGGCGTTGGTCCCTATGAAGATGCCCAAAAGGTGTGTTTCCAGAATAACGGCGATACCTTGATCGGTTACCCCTACGACCCGGCTACCGCTGCCACCATGGCCGGACCGACGCTGAGCCCGGCAGTGGGCATGGATCTGCTGGATTGCAGCCAGCCCGCGCTGCCGGCGGCCACCTTGACCTTCAAGGGTGAGCAGTTTGGTTGTGGCGTGGATGACACCACCAGCGAGCACTGCAAGCCGGCCCCTGTTCTCTAACCTTTGTTTATCTTTTCTACCTGTCTGATTTCGGGGCGGCTTGTCGCCGCCCCGAAACAGGAGTTATGACATGAAAACCTTGATGCAGATTTCTCTGCTTTCTACCGCCGCGGTGCTGGTTGCCTGTGGCGGCGGTGGCGGTAGTAGCGGCGGTGGAGGTGCTGGTAATGGTGGCGGCGATCCGGTCGCCAGGAACTGCCAGATCAGTGACAGCGCTGAAGTAAACTGGGAGGCACTGGAAAACGACAACCTGGAAAAGCTGTCGGATTACAACCTTTTTGCCAGCAGCTGTGATCCCACCCAGGATGCCCATGGTGGCATCCCTTATGATTTGAATACGCCTTTGTTCTCCGATTACACCAGCAAATACCGGTTTGTATTTGTGCCGGATGGACAGAGTGCGACCTATAAGGAAAACGACGTTTTTGACTTCCCGGTGGGCACCGTCATTACCAAGACCTTTGCCCTGCCGGCGGATACCGCTTACCGGGGTTATGATCCGGAGACAAAGACAGAAACCCTTCTGGAAACCCGCTTGCTGATTCATCGTGCTGGCGGCTGGACCGCGCTGCCTTATGTGTGGAACGCAGACGGCACCGAGGCGACCTACCGGGTTCAGGGGGCACAGTTGCCCGCGACACTGGTGCACAACGGAGCCCAGGAATCCTTCACCTATTCCGTGCCCGACAAGGCGCAGTGCAAGCAGTGCCACAGCCATGATACCGGCGACACCAATGTGTTTATTCCCATCGGCCCCAAGGCTCGCCATCTCAATGGCGACATGGACTATGGCAGTGGCCCGGAAAACCAGCTGAGTCACTGGAGCGACGCGGGTATTCTCAGCGGCCTGCCGGCTCTGGATCAGGTAGACAAGGTGCCGAGCTACCACGATGCTGATGCGGGCTTGATCAGTGGTTATAGCGATGAACAACTGATGGCGGCGGCAAAAGGCTACCTGGACGTGAATTGTTCACACTGCCACGGCGTTGGTGGGACGGCGGCCTACACCGGTTTGCAGCTGGAGTTCTGGCGCGACTATGACACTGAGAAAGAGAAGCACGGTGTCTGCAAAGGCCCCATCGCCTACGACCAGGGTGAAATGACCTACGACGTGGTGCCGGGTAACGCAGACGAATCGATCCTGCATTTCCGCATGGATACCACCAACCCGCAGGACAGCATGCCGCGCCTTGGCCGTGCGCTGATCCATGAGGAAGGTGTTGCCCTGGTGAAGGCCTGGATCAACAGCCTGCCTGACGCGTCCTGTTCCTCCAAGTGAGGTCGATGCAGTGAAAGCAAGAAACGGGCTGTATTGCCTCTTGTTATTGCTGCTGACGGCTTGTGGTGGCAGTGGTGGCGGTAGTGATACGGCCGCCACCACGCCGGAGCCCGAGCCGGATACTACCGACCCGCGCTGTCTTGCCGACAGCAACGGGCCGAACTGGCAGGCGCTGGCAGAAGTGAATTGCCCACGCCTGTCCCAGTATCAACTGTTTTCTGATGGCCGTGATCCTCGTGTGGGCCCCACTGGGCCGGGGCTACCATTTGCCCCGGCCAGTGGCCTTTTTAGTGATCACGCCACCAAGTATCGGTTTGTTTTTCTGCCCGAGGGGAGCGCGGCACAATACCGTGACACTTTTGGGCTGGTATTCCCGGTGGGCACCGTGATGGCGAAAACCTTCGCCTTGCCGGTCAGCGCTGCCGGGGGCGATGACCGCCTGATGGAAACCCGCCTGTTGATCCACCGGGCCTCCGGCTGGGTGGGGTTGCCGTATCAGTGGCAAGCGGATGGCCAGGATGCCACGCTGGCACGGACCGGCAAGGTAATCGACACCTATGTCATGGTCGACGGTGTGCAGCAGGATTTCCGCTACCAGATCCCCGATGTGCTGACTTGCCGCAAGTGTCACCAGGGCCGCACTGACAATGAAGTGATGACCCCGCTGGGCACAACGGCTCGTCAGTTGAATCATGATTTTCCCTATGCCGGTGGAACCAAAAACCAGCTGGTTTACTGGCAGGACAACGGCATGCTGGCTGATGCGCCAGCCCCGGCAAGCTGGCCCCGCGCCGTGGATTGGCAAGACACCGACGAACCGCTGGCCCTGCGTGTGCGCTCCTACCTGGATACCAACTGCAGCCACTGTCACAGCGATGTGGGCAGCGGCGCGCTGTCGGGCCTGCGGCTGGAAATGTGGCGAGATCCTACCGATTACCTCTATGGCATCTGCAACCGGGCGCAGGGGTATTACGGGGGGCCGTTGGGCCTCACCTACGATATCGTGCCCGGCAACGCGGCTGACTCGGTGTTGCCGTTCCGGCTGGGTGCCCAGCGCCATACCGATAATGCCAAGGATATGATGCCGCCGCTGGGCCGCAGCCTGGCAGACCACGATGCGGTCGCACTGGTGCGCCAGTGGATTGATGCGATGCCCGCGAAAGACTGCGCCACCCTGGATTAAGCTCCATCCACCCCCACTGAGCTCCACTCCTTTCCCTTATCCTGCGAAACTTTTCCGTGTTGTCATCCTGTTGTCCCGCTGGAATGATTTGATGATTGAAATAGCAGACTGGTATTGATCGCGGCCACCGGTATAGAGTGAGCGAAAGGGCCTGCGGGGCGTGCCCGGCCGGCCTGGTGAAAGCCCGGAGAGCGTGACCGCTCACGTGATCCGGTTTTGCGTAGTAACTGTGCAGTGTAACTTTGCAGAGTCACAAGGACGCCGGAGGTTTCGATGCAGGATGACATCGCTCAACGCCAGGCACTGTTGCAGGCCCAGCTGGAAGGGCAGGTCACTGCCCACATCGGTGCTGACCACCAGTCTCTGTTTCGCAGTTTTCTCGCTGCCTATTATGAAATGAGCAGTCTGGCCGCGTTGACGGCCCGGCCGCCGGAACAACTCTTCCATATCGCCCAGCAGCATTGGCTGATGGCGCACCAGCGCCACCCCGGCGAAACCCTGATTCACCTGAAGCCTCCCTGTCGCCCCGGCGGCCTTGCCGCGTTGCGCACCGTTACCGATGACGTCCCCTTTCTGGTGGATTCGGTTGCCATGGCCGTGCGCGATGCCGGCACCGCCATCGACTGGACCGTGCACCCGGTCATTCAGGTGCGACGCGATGCCCATGGTCACCTGACCCAGGTCACGGGGGTGGGTGATGGCGAGCAGCCGGCGGAGTCCATGATCTACGTGGAATTCGAACCGTTGGCAGACGACGAGGATTATGCCCGCCTGCAGGACATTCTCGAGCGCGTGTTGGGTGATTTACGCGTGGTGGTGGACGACTTCGAGCCCATGCTCGACAACCTGGAAGCGACCCGCAGCAACCTGTCGGCCAGTTACCCGGAGCGGGATCAGCAGGAGTTACAGGAAGCCACCGGCTTTATCGAATGGTTGTCCGAAGATCACTTTACCTTTCTGGGATATGCCCGCTCCGAAGCGAAAACGGTGGACGGTGGCATGCAGCTGCATCTGGTGGACGAGGCCGGCCTTGGTCTGGCGCGCCCCGGCAGCCCTTACGCCAACGCGGATGAATTTATTGCGCCCCATGAGGAAATGGCCAAATACATCCGCCATGGTCGTCTGGTGGTCGTGACCAAAGCCAATGTGCGTTCACCCATTCATCATCCGCACTACATGGATGTGGTGTCCGTGAAACGCCTGGCCGCTGATGGTTCGGTGGAAGGCACCGACCGCTATATCGGGCTGTTTTCCCTGGATGCCTACATCAATCGTCCCCGGGACATTCCTCTGATTCGCCGCAAGGTGAATTACGTGCTGGATCGTTCCCGGTTGCCGGAACGCTCGCATTCCGGCAAGCATCTGCGCGATATCATTTACCAGCTTCCCCGCGATGAGCTGTTCCAGTGTAGCGAGGAAGAGCTGTACGACATCTGCATGGGCATTCGCGCTCTGCGTGATCGTCATCATCTGCGGGTATTCATGCGCCGGGACCGCTATGGGCGTTTTTATTCGTGCATGATTTACCTGAGCCGCGAACGCTACTCCCGGGAATTGCGCGACAAGGTCACCGCCGAACTGATGACGCTGTGCAACGGTCGCTCCGTGGAACGCACCGTGGATTTCCTCCGCGAAGGGCTGGCCCGGATTCACTGCATTGTGCGTATTCCCCAAGGCACACAGCTGGCCATGACCGACAGCCAGGTGGAGCAACGGCTGATTGAAATTACCCGCTCCTGGTCGGACCAGTTACGGGAAGTGTTGCGCGAAAGTGGCTACCAGGATGAGCAGGGCGACAAGGTGGGCAGCCGGGCCGATGACGGGGCTGCCCTGGCCCTGCGTTACGGTGACGCCTTTCCCTTGGGTTACCGGGAAGCACACAGTGCCGTGGAAGCCGCCGCCGACCTGCAATACCTGACGCAGTTGTCTGCCGCCCAACCGGTGCTGCCCAGCCTGGCCATTACCGATGCTGATGGCGCGGCATGCCCGACCAGCCTGCGTCTTTATAGCCTGAATAATCCCATTGGTTTGTCCGATGTGCTGCCGGCACTGGAAAATTTCGGTTTGCGGGTGGTGCGCCAGAACCCCACCCGGGTGACGCCCCGTGATGGCGAACCCCGCTGGATTCAGGTTTTCGACGTGCAGGTCCACGGGGAGTGTTCCCTGGGGCCGGCCCAGCAGAAACGCTACTTCGAAGATGCCTTCCTGCAATGCTGGAATGGCCATACGGAAAATGACGGCCTGAATCGACTGGTGTTGCTGGCGGGCCTGAATGCCCGCCAGGTGGTGTGCCTGCGCACCCTGACCAAATACCTGATTCAAACCGGCTTGCCGTATTCGCAGAACTACATGGAAGAGTTGCTGGCGGAACATGCGCGCATTGCCCGTTTGCTGGTGCAGCTTTTCGAAACCCGCTTTGACCCGCAGTTGACTGACAGCCGTCGTGATAATGAAGGGCTGAAACTGGCACAGAACCTGGATCATGAACTCGATGGCGTAGCGTCCCTGGATGCGGACCGCGTGCTACGGGCGTTCCTGAGTGTGGTGCGTGCCGGCCTGCGTACCAACTTCTATCAGCAGGATGCGGGCGGCCACGACAAAGCCTATGTCAGCCTGAAGCTCGATCCGAAGAAAGTGTCGGAGTTGCCGCCGCCATTACCCATGTACGAAACCTTTGTGTATTCGCCCACCATGGAAGGCATTCACTTGCGCGGTGGGCCGGTGGCCCGTGGCGGCCTGCGCTGGTCCGACCGGCGCGAGGATTTCCGCACCGAGGTGCTGGGCCTGGTCAAGGCGCAAATGGTCAAGAACGCCATCATTGTGCCGGTGGGGGCCAAGGGCGGTTTTGTGGTGAAAGGCGGTACGCCGGGTGACCGGGAGGCGTGGCAACAGCAAGGTATTGCCTGCTACAAGGAGTTCATCCGTGGCCTGCTGGACATCACCGACAATCGCGAAGGCGACGCGATTGTGGCGCCGGAGCAGGTGGTCCGCCACGACGGGGATGATCCCTACCTGGTAGTGGCGGCGGACAAGGGCACCGCGACCTTCTCGGATATTGCCAATGGCCTGGCCGATGAATACGGCTTCTGGCTGGGCGATGCGTTTGCCTCTGGCGGCAGTGCCGGTTACGACCACAAGCAAATGGGGATTACGGCACGGGGCGCGTGGGAAAGCGTCAAGCGTCACTTCCGGGAACAGGACAAGGATATCCAGACGCAGCCGTTTACCGTGGTGGGGATCGGCGACATGGGCGGCGATGTGTTTGGCAACGGCATGCTGTTGTCGGACCAGATTCAATTAGTCGCGGCCTTCAATCACCTGCACATCTTTATTGACCCAAACCCGGACCCGGCGGCCTCCTTTGCCGAGCGCCAGCGCCTGTTCACCACCAGGGGCGCCACCTGGGATGATTTCGACCGCGAGGCCATGTCCGAGGGCGGCGGTGTCTGGTCGCGCAGCGCCAAGAGCATCGAGCTCAGTGAGCTGGCCTGCCAGGCGCTGGGTATCAGTGAACGGACACTGACCCCGGCCGAATTGATCATGGCGATTCTCAAGGCGCCGGTGGAACTGCTCTGGAACGGCGGTATCGGCACCTATGTAAAAGGCAGCAACGAAAGCCATGCCCAGGTCGGCGACCGGGCCAATGACGCCATCCGCGTGAACGGCAAGGAACTGCGCTGCCAGGTCGTGGGTGAGGGCGGTAACCTGGGGCTCACGCAACTGGGGCGCATTGAATTTGCGCTCAATGGTGGGCGGATCAATACCGACGCCATTGATAACTCCGGCGGTGTGCACAGCTCTGACCGGGAAGTGAATATCAAGATTCCGCTTAACCAGCGTTTGCGTGACGGGCGGCTGGATCGCGATACCCGCGACCCCTTGCTGGTGCGCATGACCGACGATGTGGCTGATGCGGTACTGCGCGATAATTACGTGCAGAGCCTGGCGCTAAGCCTGCTGGAATATAACGCCGCATCGCGGCTGGATGAGCACGCCAACCACCTGCGTACGCTGGAGCGCCAGGCCATGCTGGTGCGCACGGTGGAATACCTGCCGGATGACGAATCACTGAGCGAACGTCGCACCCGCGGCAAAGGGCTGACCCGGCCGGAATTGTCGGTGTTGTTGTCCTATACCAAGAATGCGCTGTTCGATGCCTTGCTGACGTCGGACGTTCCCGATGATGCTTTCTTTGATCAGGACGTGCTGCACTACTTTCCGCAGGAACTGGTGGAATCCTTCGGCGATGATCTGCTCAACCATGGCCTGCGCCGGGAGTTGATTGCCACGGTGCTGGCCAACGCGGTGGTCAACCGGATGGGGTTTGCCTTTGTTCATCGGTATGCGGATGAGCATGGCTTGTCGTTGCACCGTTTGGTGAAGGCCTACGCCATGGCCCATGCGGTGTTCGATGGCGACCTGTATTGGGCGCCGGTGGATGGCCTGGACGGGCGCGTGGACAGCCAGGTGCAGCTACGGCTTTATGGCCGGGTGATCGGCTTGATGAAGCACGTGACCACCTGGTTGATTCATTACAAGTGGGGGCGGCGTCCGGTGGCAGAAGCGGTGGCTCGCTACCGCAAGGCCATTGCCGAACTGGAGAGCATGTTGCCGGAAGCACTGCCGGGCAGTTATCGGCAGGAATGGGATCAGGCCGTGGAGGGCATGAAAGACGATGGCGTGCCCGAGAAAGAAGCCAAACTGTTGGCCAACACCATGGTGCTGGGGTCTGCCCCGGATATTGTCGAGCTTGCTTCGCTAGCCCAGGTGCCGCTGAAGCTGGCGGCGGAAGTGTACTTTCTGGTGGGCGACAAGCTGCAGATTCTGTGGCTGCTGTCGTCGATTCTGGATCTGTCTGTGCAGGATCGCTGGCAAGCGCTGGCTCGTGCCAACCTGCGTGAGGATTCCTACCGCCTGCACCGGCAAGTGGCCGCCAAGGTGTTGGAGTACGATGGCGATACCGCCGCCGCGCGCTTTGCCGCCTGGGAAGAAAAATCCCGTCGCAAGGTGGCCTTCGGCATTCACCGTTTACAAACCTTGCAGGCAGATGGCCCCCACGACTTCATGACGCTGGCGGTGGGGGTACGGGAGTTGCGTAAACTGCGAAGTTTGTAAGTCGCAGAAGTCGGTACCACACGGAATGCACTTGAGTTGGCTGGCCTCCGCGTATACTGTACAAAAAGACAGTATACGCGGAGGTGAAGTTTATGCGCGCAGCGAACCGGGGCACCCTGAGCCAGCTACCTGGCCGTTTTGCCGTCAGCCATTGTGAATCGGATAGCCCTCCGGTGAGCCGGCCTACTCGCTATCATCGCGAAAAAGCCAGCAGCATCATCATGACCAACCGCAGTCCGGACCTGCCCTTCGAGCAAAGTATCAATCCCTATCGGGGCTGCGAACATGGTTGCATCTATTGCTATGCCCGTCCCAACCATGCCTATGTGGACTTATCACCCGGTCAGGATTTCGAGAGCGAGATTTTCTGCAAGGACAATGCCGCGGAGGTGCTTCGCGACAGCCTTCGCAAACCGTCTTACCGCTGCCGTCCCATTGTGCTTGGCACGGTCACCGACCCTTACCAGCCCATTGAGCGAGAGCGGCGCATTACCCGCGAGCTGTTGCAGGTGTTGGTAGATTGCCAGCACCCCTTCAGCCTGATTACCAAAAGCACTATGGTACTGCGGGACCTGGACCTGATTGCGCCCATGGCTCGGGCCGGGCGTGCCTCGGTGGCGGTTTCGGTCACCACGCTGGATAACCGCCTGAAAGGCGAATTGGAGCCCCGTGCCAGCGGCGGCAAGGAGCGGCTGAAAGTAATTCGCGAACTCAGCCGTGCCGGCGTGCCGGTAACGGTGCTGGTCGCGCCGGTGATTCCCTTCATTAATGACCATGAGCTGGAAGACATTGTGCATCAGGTGGCCATGGCAGGCGCCCAGCAGGCAGGTTATGTGGTGCTGCGCTTACCCCATGAAGTGGGGCCGCTGTGGCAGGAATGGCTCGCAGACCATTACCCGGATCGGGCCGAGAAGGTCATGTCGGTAATGCGCGATCTGCATGGCGGCGCCATTTATGACAGTCGCTGGCACCAACGTCAGAGCGGGCAGGGTGCCTGGGCGCATCTGTTGCGTCAGCGTTTTGACTCCGCCTGCCGCAGTGCCGGGCTGGTGGATAGGGAGTCGCTGGATCTGGACACGGGCGGCTTTGTGCCACCCGGGCCCCATGGGCAGCTGAGTCTGTGGGGGGCTGTTTAGTAACTCCGGGTTATTTAGCTTTGTCGATCTTTCCTTTACTTTAGTGACCAATGGTTACTAATTTGCATTGACGGTGCGCCCGCTTCCGGTGTGCCTGACAGGAGAGTCCGATGAAAGCGGTATTGATTACCGGTGCCAGCGCCGGTATTGGTGAGGAGTTTGCTCGCCAGTTGGCCACCCAGGGGTACAACCTGGTGCTGGCGGCGCGGCGGCTGGATCGATTGGAAACATTGGCCAGTGAGTTGCGCCAGCGCCATAACTTGGAGGTCATGTGTATCGCCTCCGACCTGGCCCAGGCCGGTGCGGCAGAAAAACTGGTAGCGGATATGGCTGCCCAGAAGGTGGAACTGACCGGCTTGATCAACAATGCCGGCTTTGGCGACCGGGGCGATTTTTCCGATCTGCCACTGCAGCGTCAGCTGGATATGATACAGGTGAATGTGACCGCACTGGTGGATCTGACCTGGCGGTTGATGCCACAGCTGAAAACGGCCAGAGATGCTTTTGTGATTAATGTGGCGTCCACTGCGGCGTTCCAGGCCGGCCCGAACATGAGTATCTATTACGCCTCCAAAGCGTTTGTGCTGTCGTTTTCGGAAGGCCTGCATGAAGAGCTGAAAAAAGAGGGCGTGGCGGTGAGTGCGCTTTGCCCCGGTGCCACCGCGTCCGAGTTTGCCCAGGAAGCCAACATGACCAACACCTTGCTCTTCAAGGCAGGCACCATGACCACCGAAGCGGTGGTTAGCAAGGCGCTGGCCGGACGCCACCGCGCAATTGTGATTCCTGGCCTGAAGAACCTGTTGATGGTGTGGCTCGGCAAGCTCTCGCCCCGTATGATTACCCGCCGACTGGCTGGATTGTTACAAGCGTGAATTCTTGTCCTTTTCAACGTGCCCGTTCCCCGGAACAGAAGGCGGAGCGGCGCGCACAAATTCTGGAGGCAGCGGCCCTGTTTTTTGCCGAGCAGCGGTTCGCGGCCATCAGCCTGGCGGCTATCGCCCGCCAGTCCGGTGTGACCAAGGCAGCGTTGTACCGGTATTTCCCTTCTAAAGAAGCGCTGTTTCTGGCGCTCTATCTGAGTGAACTGGATGCCATGGTTGAGGCGCCTCTACCGCAGGAGGGGCCGGCCTGGGCAGCAATCAGTGAGTTACTGATTGCCCGCCCATTGTTCTGCCGGTTGACCTCTATTCTGCATACCGTGCTGGAACACAATCTGGATGAATCACAGGCACGGGAATTCAAGCAGGCCCTGCTGGCATGCTTTGCGCAGCTGGCCGCACGCTTGCAGCGCGACTTTGCCCTGGAGGGAGATCAGGCCATACGTTTCCTGATGCAGGTGCAGCAATCGGTGATAGGTTGCTGGGCGGTGAGTCAACCGGCACCGGTGGTGGCCAGCGTGATCAAGGCGCCCCCGCTGGATGTGTTTCAGGTGGAGTTCGGGGATGCACTGCGTACCCAGCTACGAGCGTTGCAGGCCGCGTTATAACTCTTTGCCAGGGAGCGCCGGTATGGCTGAACGGTTTGGTGTGGATTGTCTCTATGATCGGGCAGAGAAGCCTGTTGCAGTGTTGCTGCTGGCACATGGTGCCGGTGCTGCGATGGACAGCGATTTCATGAACACCATGGCCGCAGCGTTGGCGTCGCATTCCGTGGCGGTGTTGCGCTTTGAGTTTCCCTACATGCAGCGCCGTCGTGAGGAGCAACGACAATTCCCGCCGGACCGCGCACCCAAGTTGCTGGCGGCGTTTGCCGAGCGTGTCAGAGAAGCCCGGGCACTGGCGGCTGAATTGTCTGAGACTCCCGATGGCGCGCTGCCACTGTGGATCGGCGGCAAATCCATGGGCGGACGCATGGCCTCCATGCTGGCCGCTGAGGGCAATGGTGTGGCCGCGCTGGATGTGGCTGGCGTAATTGCGCTGGGCTACCCCTTTCATCCGCCCGGGAAACCGGAGAAAACCCGCATTGATCACTTGCCGGCGCTGACGGCCCCCATGCTGGTCTGCCAGGGCGAGCGGGACCCCTTTGGTAAACCGGACGAGGTGGCAGGTTATGGCCTGCCGGAGCGGGTGCAATTACACTGGCTACCCAGTGGCGATCATGATTTCAAACCGCTGAAACGCAGTGGATTGCAACAACAGGACCTGATCATTAAAGCTGCAAGAGCGGCGGCAACGTTTATGGGTTCTGTGTCGTTTCAATAAGGATTGCTAAAAAACAGGAAGTGGGGGAAACATGGAAGTGTGTGGGTATCACCGTGAGCGGCCGGGCAGCTGGCGCTGCTCTGGTTGTAGCACGTTTTATTGCGGGCAATGTGTGCCCGGAGGGGAAGACAATTTCAAGGCGGGTCAGCCCCGTTGTCTGTTGTGCAGCCAGAGTCTGGAGTGGCAGGGCGACGGTGAACCCGGTACGCCTTTCTGGCAGCGCTCCGGTGATATTCTGCGTTATGGTTTCAAGCCGCCAGCCGTGTGGCTGATCCTGGCCGTGGGCGCGGCCAGCGTGCTGCCCATGGGGTTGCTGACCGGTCTGTTGCTGCTGTTTCTTAGCTTGATGCTAACCGTCTATGCGCTTTTTGTGATTGCCGCTGTGGCAGCTGACGAATGGCAACCGCCTTCACCTTTGGACGTGATGTCGGAAGGCGGATTGTTGTTAAAGCAGATTGCATTAATGGTGGTGCTGTTTGTGGGGCCGGTCCTGTTAATGCCTTCTTCGGTGGTGCTGGGGATGGGGCTATTGGCGCTGGCCGCGCTGGTATTGCCTGCTGCGCTGATGATCCTGGCCGTAAGCCACTCATTGGGTGCTGCCCTGAATCCGCTGCGTTGGTTGCAACTGATTGTGACCGTTGGTGTTTCCTATTTATTGCTGTGGTTTGCGGTAATGGCGGTCACTGCTGCCCCGTCGATCCTGGAAACTGGCAACGCCCCTGTCTTGTTCATGTTTCTGGGCACCTGTTTTTCTGTGTACACCACGCTTGTGGCGGCGGCCATGATGGGCGCGCTGTTGAACGAGAAAGCGCGTGCTCTGGGGTTGGCCTGGGATGAGCCACGCGGGCGCTCCCTGTCAGCGGATGATTTCGAAGTGGCGGAGTCCATCGGTGCTGCCCATGTGTATGCGCAGGAAGGCCGCTTTGAGGATGCGCTCAAGGGAGTAAACCGGGGGCTTGCCAGTGCACCGCTCCATCAGGATCTGAACTGGCGGCGGTTGCGGTTACTGCATTTGCTGAAAAAGGAGAAACCCTGGGAGCAGCATCTGGTGCGGTTTTTACGTCAGCAGTTGAGTCGTGGCATGGAAGGGTCTGCGGTGCAAATCTGGCTGGAAGCGCTTCAACAGCGGCCGGGTTTTCGTTTTGATGACGACCCCGCATTGTGCCTGTCGCTGGCCCGTGCGCTGCACGAACGTGGCCGCTTGAAAGACGCCCAGCATGTATTGATGAATCTGCACCAGCGCGCGCCGGATTTTCGCCAGCTTGGGGATGCTTATGTATTGCTGGCGCAGTTATATCTGGAACACCAGGCTGATCTGGTCCGTGCGGGAAAGTTGCTGCAGTTTGTGTCCCGCCGGTTTCCCGAACAGTTCAACAGCCAGACGGGGCAGCAAACACAGTCCATGTTCAAGCGTTTGCAAGCTTCTGGCTAAGGGCTTCCAGGCGGGGATGTTGCCAGTCGCTGGCTTGCAGGGCTGTTAAAATAGCGGTGGCCTTGTGACGCTGTTTCTGTCGCCAGGCCAGCTCCGCCAGCAGTAATTGATAGGGCGCCGGCAAGGTATGGACCTGGCCGCCCAGTGTTTCAAATTCCTTCCACACCTGACCAAGCAGGGCGTCACTGCCGGGCTGTTCGCGCAGCGCCTTGATGCTCTCCATCATGGCGCCAGGCAATTGCTGAACGCGCGCCCCCATTTCCAGGAAAAAGCACCATTGGGGCAAGCTGGTGGGGGTGCTGTTCAGTTGTTGGCGACAGTGTGCCTGAGCGTCAGAGAAGCGTAGTTGCTCGGCCAGTTGTTGGCTCAGCCTGGGCACGGGAGCCTGACGAAGCGTATCTCGGGCGGCGCCCTTATGGGTGTCAGATGCTGCCTTTTGGGGCCGGGTATAGGGCAGGCAAAATGCAATTGCCAGGCCGGTGAGTAGCCCGCCAGCGTGGGCCATATAGGCCACGTTGGTCTGGGCGGTGGCGGCTTGCACCAGCTCCCAGCCCAGCCAGACCGGGAATAGCACCAATGCCGGTGCGCGGAAACTGCCGAATAAAAAACCCAGACTGTAGAAAAACTCCAGCCGCTGCAGACGGTAGGTGCCGACAAATAACCCCATAAGCCCGGAGATAGCGCCGGAGGCACCGACCAGCGGGATACCACTGTGTGGGTCTTTGGCAATAAACAGCAAGGCGGCGCCAACGCCGCTGATCAAGTACGCGCCGATGAAGCGCAGGCTGCCCCAGTGGCGCTCCATGGCGATGCCGAAGACAATCAGAAACAGCATATTGCCGAGCAGATGAAACCAGCTGCCGTGCATGAACTGAGAGCTTAGCAGGGTGGTGAGGCTCATTTCATTGGGGATCAGCCCCCATCGCATGGTGGAGTCGTCAGCCAGCCAGCTATCCAGCTTCTGCCGCAGGTTCCGCCATTGAGTAGGGGGAGGCTGTTGTTGCCACTGCTGCTGCACATAGAGTGCGAATTCCCTGTCATACCAGCCGAATGACCACATTAGATCCGGGCCACGGCTATCCATGGCGATGGCATCGGCGTAGCGGTTGCTGTCCTTGTGCATCAACCATTGCAGCAGCAGGGAGGCCTCATGGTCTGCCAGCCGGCTTTCCTGTTCTGCTGTCAGTGGTTCGTCACGCTGGTAATCACGGTGGGTGGTCCAGGCGTAAATGAGGGTGTTGATCAGGATCAGCAGAATGCAGACCCACGGTGTGGTGCGGCGACTGTCCTTGTCACCAATTGGTACGATTAGCATTATTCTTGTCCCCTTCTATCCCGGCTCCAGTGTACCGCAACGGCAGGAAGGGTGAAGCCAGGTCGAGAGAAGCCGGGTTGTGACCGGGGACAGGAAGGGCGCTGGCCTTACTTCTGCGGCTTTTCGCTAATCCACAGGTTGATGGTGCCTTCGACCACCACGGTGCCGTCATCGCGCATGGCTTTTACCGTCACAGGCAGGTTACCGGGCTTCCAGTCTTCCGGGCTGGCTTCGGCGGTGGCGGTGATATCGGTAGTGGCCTTGGCGGTGTAGTTCACGTTCATACCTTTGGGGATCCAGCGCAGGTGCTTGGGCACGGAGGCTTCGGCCATGGCGCCCATGGCGCACTCCAGTGCGTTGCAGATGGCGATGACGTGGACGGTCTGGATGTGGTTTTCCACCCCTTTGCGTTTCTTAAACGTAACCTCACAGAAATTCGGACGCAATTCAGAGATAGTGGGCGTGATAGTCGCGAAGTACGGTGCTTTGCGGCTGAAGACCATGGAGAAAAGCTTGCGACCGGCGGGCAGCTTCAAGGCTTTTTCGTACATGTTCAGCAGGTAGTTATTACTCATGGGGCGGGCTCCTGAAATCAATGGCCACATTCTCCACAGCCGGGGGAGCGCTGCAATGGGTTTTGGGGCGCCACGGCCCGGCCCAACTGCTACCATGGCGTCAGGATTTCAACATCAGCGGCATCAGTGAGAGGGGACGGGCGTGAAAGTCACACAGGCATGGAAGCGCAGTAGCTGGAAGATCAAGACACTGTTCATTCTGGTCAGCCTCTATCTGTTATACGTACTGCTGGGCTTTTTTGTTGCTCCCGGTCTGGTGCGTGACAATGCCCGCGATGCGCTGGCCGAGTTGACCGGCCGTGAAGTGGTGATCAGCGAGGTGAAGATCAATCCACTGGCGTTGAGTGCCACGGTGAACGGGTTCACCATCAACGATGAACAAACTGATGTCCTGTTGGGGCTCAACCAGCTTTATGTGAATTTCGAAATGTCGTCGCTGTTTCGCTGGAGTTGGCACTTCAGGCAGGTGGATCTTGATGGTTTGACGGTGCGTGCCCAGCGCAATCCGGGTTCTGTTTTCAACTTTGACGATGTGATTGCGCATATAGAGGCGCAATTAGCGGACAGTGCCGATGACGTCGAGCCTGAGCCAGCTGCGGAGGACGATGGCGCATTGCCCAATATTTCTGTGGGTGCATTGGCCCTGACCAATGGTGATTTGCGCTACACCGAAGCGGCGGGCAAGGAACCTCATCAATTGGTGCTGCCGGTTGCTTTTACGGTGACCAATTTTTCCACTGTCGCGAAAGGGGAAAACCAGAACGGTTATGCCATTCGCTTGGAGGGGCCGGATGGCGGTGCATTCGATTGGGATGGGCGCTTTGAATTCTCGCCCTTTCTGGCCCAGGGCCGCTTGAGTATTGAGAAAGTGGACCTGGTGTCACTGGCAAAACTGGCCCGTGACGAGGTGCGTTTTACCGTGCCATCCGGTGAACTGGATCTGCAGACAGATTACCTGTTCACCACGGAGCCGGGCACCCGGGTGGTAGTGAGCAATGGTGAGCTGACCTTGCGTGCATTGCAGATTCAGAAACCCGGTGAAGAGGTGCCCAGTGTCAGCGTGCCAGCGTTGACCGTGACGGGAATTGCCGTGGACAGCGAGAAGCAGGAAATCACCTTGCCGGAGGTGAGCCTCAGCCAGCCTGAAGTGAATGCGGTCCTGGCTGCCGACGGGCTGGATCTCGCCACCTTGTTCCTGCCGGTGGACCCGGAAGAAGCGGAGCAGCGCAAACAGGAAGTGAAGGAAAAAGCGCAGGAAGCGGCCGATCGAATTAAAGAGGCCGAAACGGTTTGGGTGACGAATCTGGGAACGCTGAAAGTGGATGGCAATACGTTCCGCTTCACTGACCGTACCTTGAATCCGCCGCAAACGGTGAGCCTGACCGAGGGTGAATTCACGCTGAAGAATCTCATCCTGGGTGAAGAAGCCACCTTTACCTGGGAGGGCAAGGCCCAGATTCAGGAGCAAGGCGCGTTGACGCACTCCGGTGAGGGCCAGTTGGCGCCGTTGTCGGTGACCGCCAAGGCAGCGCTGGCCGGGCTGCCGTTGGCGCCGTTGTCGCCCTGGCTGGAGCGTGAAGCGCCGCTGAAAGTGGCTAGCGGTCAGCTGGATCTGGATTTGCAGTCTGCGGTGAAAGGCGATGGCCCGGATATTACCGTGAATGGCAGCGCCAGCATGGCCGGTTTCAATTTGCTGGAAGGCGGTCGACCTCTTA
>NZ_LWEZ01001205.1:0-3280 GCF_001634945.1 Alcanivorax sp. HI0044 | reverse complement strand
TGTAATCCTTCGGGTTGATAAAGTCGGTGGCGCCGAACTGGCGGGCCAGGGTTTCCTTGGCCGGGTTGGTGTCGATGGCGCTGATGCGTTCTGCCTTTGCCATCACCGCGCCCTGAATCACCGACAGGCCGATGCCGCCGAGACCGAACACCGCAACGGTGGATCCGGCTTCTACCTTGGCGGTATTGAGTACCGCGCCAATGCCGGTGNCCACGGCCGCAACCCGGAATATATCGACCGGAACTACGCGGGGGTTTTCATCATCTGGGATCGCCTGTTCGACACCTTCGTGGAAGAAAAAGACGACCAACCGGTGGAATACGGCATCACCCGCCCGGTGTACAGCAACAGCCTTGTGGTGAACTGGTGCCATGAATACGCAGACATGTTCCGGGCCATCCGCCAGAAAGGCCCGCTTGGGCAGCGCCTCAAACACCTGTGGAAACCACCGGAATGGGAACGAAACGATAATAGTTGAGAGTTGATAGTGGACAGTTGACAGCGGCGCGAAACAGCCACTGCCAACTTTCAAACGCAAGAGGCCGCGCCCAAACTCTGGACGCGGCCTCTTGCGCTTCAAGATAAAGAAGAAACCGTCCGCGTAGCTGTCAACTGTCCACTATCAACTGTCAACTGCCTTCAGCGCCTGCTGATAGAAACCCCACGCCATCACCCCCGCCAGCACATTGCCGAAGGCCGCGCCCAGGGCAAAGCCACCAAAACCACCCAACTCGAAGCCCAGCCACAACAACGGCAAATAGCACAGGAACAGCCGCAAGAAAGAAATCAGCATGGCACGCATGGGCCAGCCCAGCGCATTGCTGGCCGATACCACCAACATGCAGACGCCCAGAAAACCATAGCTGGGCGGCATCCAGCGAATCAGCACGGTCAGGAAGGCCTGCACCGCCGGGGTGTCGACCAGTACGCTGGCCAGCGGCGCCGCCAGCAACGCCATCACCAGCCCCAGCAGCACCTGCCAGGCAACCACCATGCCCGCCGCCACCTGCATCAGCCGCCGCACAGTGGCCCAGTCGTTAGCGCCATAACAACGCCCCAGCCAGGGCGGCAGCGCCATGGTCATGCCCAGCACCAGCACGATGGAGAAACTTTCCAGGCGACTGGCCATGCCCCAGGCGGCCACCGCCTGGTCACCGGAGCGGGCCACCAGCGCCGTGGCCACCATGGCCGCCAACGGCGGCATCAACTGGCTGATCATGGCCGGGCCAGCGATCTGCGCAAACGGCCAGGCCGACGCACGCATCTGCACCAGCATACCAGCGCGTTGCACCCAACCCTTGCCCCGCAGAGACAGGGCCACAATCACGCCACCGAGGGAAAACGCCAGCAAGGTCGCCAGCGCCGCACCGGGCAAACCAAACCCCTGCCAATCGCCGATACCAAAAATCAGAATCGGATCGAACAGCAGATTCAGCAGGCTGGTGAGCACCATCATCATGCCGGGAAAACGTGTGTTGCCGTGGGCGCGGAACAGGCTGTAACCGAAGTACACCACCCCACCGACCCACATGGCCGGCACCTGCAAGGCCCAGTAGGGCCGGATCATGGCGCGAATCTCTTCACTGGCGCCGAGCAACGCAAAGGCAGGTTCCTGGATCAGCCACAACACCAGCACCAGCACACCCTGCAGCACACCACCGCCGACCAGCACCAGCGCCCCCAACCGGTTGGCCTGCTCCTGCTGGCCGGCACCGATGGCCCGGGAGATGAGCGCGGCAATGGCAATACCGATGCCCACCTGCACACCGATGACCAGAAACGCCAACGGAAAAGTGAACGACTGGGCCGCCAGCGGTGCGGTGCCCAGCCGGGCCACGAAGATACTGTCGACCAGATAAAAGCCCAGCAGGGACATGACGCCCATGGCCATGGGCCAGGTCTGCTGCCAGAGCTGGCGGACCAACGCCAGGGTTGGCAGGTTTGCAGTATGGGTTTGCGAAGTCTCGCTCACGTCTTGTCCTGTTGATCATCCACATCGCCGGGCTGGCGACCCTTACTGCGTTCATAGGTCACGATGGCACTGCCGATGCTACCGATCAGCATGCCCACCGACCCGATAATAAACAGCCAGGTACCGGCCCGCTGCCAGCTTTCCCAGAGAAAAAACACGCTGCCAATAACAAAGGTACCATTGCCGATCAGGCCCAGAGTGACGTGAAACCACTGGTACTGGTGGACCAATGCACGGGTCAGTGCCCAGCTGCTGGAGTCGGTGGAAGATGGCGCTGTCGATGTCATCGTGTTCCCTCTTGCCGCATGGGTGAGGGAGCCTAACACGGCCACCTGGGGCTGTCCGTCATCTCCCCGTGACAGTATGGCGGGCAATCGCAACCGTTCACAGGAGCGGTTGCAGGCGGTCCACCAGTTTGCCGGTTTCCACCAGCTCCAGAAATTCATCGCCCAGCCGCTGGCTTTCGGTTACCGCCTTGCGCCAATACGCCTCACGGCCGGCATCATCGCCAAGGTAATGTTTGAAGTCGGTGCGATCAGGCAGCTTGCCGTGGGGCAGACTGGCCAGATACTCCCGGGACGGGGACACCAGCAACAGGCGTCGCAACCGCTGTGGGTCACCGTTGCGCCAGCGCAGGGGCTTGTCGAACCAGCCGGGGATCACCCGGTCGGTGAAGTGCGGGTAGAGCACAATGCCATCACTCTGGTACGGCAGGTCCAGGTGATAGTCGAGCATACCGCCATCGCGATACACACCATCCGGCGCACCGGGCAGGGCCGTCACGCCATCGAGCACCATGGGAATGGCGGCGCTGGCCAACAACGTCGCCCGCAAATTGTCTGCCTGCAAATCCACATGGTGGGTGGTGAAATCATTGAGCGGCCCCACCGGCAAATCGTCGCCTGCCGGATAGACCAGCCCACGCTCCATAAATAACCCCGTGGCACGGCGACTGAGCAGATTGGTACCGATCAACCCCGCCAGCCCGAGCCCCAGGCCCAGACCACCGCTACGGGCCATCAGGCCACGGCTGCGAATCACCACGATCACCAGGCGATAATCCGGATTGTGCAAAATACGCTGGTCACGATCCTCCAGCAGTTCCGACAGCATCTGCTCGCAGCGATGGCTGACTTCTTTCGCCGTTATCCCCTTGGGGAAACGCTGCCGGGTGTAGAGGTCGGCCAGCCGGGACAGGCCACTGCGGGCATCATCGCCCATGGTGATGGCGGCAAAGCGCCAGCTGCCGATGGAGGCGCCAATCAAGGTACGCGGGCGCGGCGCCGACGGCAGGAAGTCGCCGAACAC